>JBHHXN010000102.1:0-18680 GCA_046757025.1 bacterium | reverse complement strand
GGGTAAGCCAATGTCCTACGGGTGAAGATCCGGACCAAAAGCCGGAGGCGGAACGACGTTTTGCCCCGGGCGTGCATATCTATCGCGGCAATGATCCGGCGCTGCCAGGATATTGCGGAAACTACCTGCCGATGGATTTGCCTTACACCTTCGGCCAGGGAAAATTCAAGTTCGAAGCGGATTGGTCGCTCATGCCCGCTACCTTTATGGGGCTGGGCCTGATGTGTAACGACGACCCGCTCATAACCATGACTGAGCCAACGATTATTGCCCCGGGCGCCGCACCCGTACAAATTTTCGGCCGAGCAGGAGGAAAGAGTAAAGGGACCAAGCTCGCAGCGAGCCCGCCCATTATCCTGGCGCCGGGCGACACCTATCGCATTCAGGGTTTTGATTTTGGCGACGCACAAGGGTATCAAACAGCCAGCCTGGCTGGCCAGCCGCTGGAAGTGTTGGAGTGGACCGACAACTACATCGACGTCGTCATTCCCGAAGACGCCATCAGCGGCCCAATCGTTGTGGCCACCACCACCGGCCACTCCAATGCCCTGGCCGTCGAAATCGACTACCCGCCTGCGCGGGCGGCCACCATGGCCAATCGCTCCTTTTACGTGGACGTCAGCAATAGCGGCCCTGAGGATGGCAGCAAGGCGCACCCCTGGAATTCCATCCAGGAGGCCATCGACAACCTGCCAGAGGTCTCGCCAAAATACATCTATGTAGCCGCAGGCACCTATTATGAAAACATAAAACTGGATAAGAACCATGTTTATCTCATCGGCGCCGGCCCCCATGAAACCACGATTAATGGGCTTCCGCGATCGTTTAATTTGACTTCGCAAGGTCCAAACAACGGTTCGGGCCCGGTGATCTTCATCGGCAGAGGCGGTATCCATGGTGCAAAATACGATATCCACATCAGTAGTTTTACCATCACCGGCGGGAATGTCAACGGCGACGATATTGGCTGCGGCATTTTTGCCGACTACGGCAACCACGACCTCGATATCAACAATTGCCGAATCTACCGCAACGGTGGTTACTACGGCGGCGGTATCTGGTTGCATCTCTCCAACCACAATGTGAATATCTGGTCCAATCTTATCGCCGAAAACGGTAACTACGGCGGCTACGGCGGCGGCATCAGCGTCAACGATGAACCGGAGTACACCGAAGAACACGGGCAGCCGGAACACATCTGGGATGACTACCTTCCCGGACCGCCACCGGGCACCTACGAGATTTACAACAACCTGATCTTTCACAACTGGTCCTTCGATTATGGCGGCGGTATCTGCATGTATGAAATCAAAGACCATCTAAAGCTCTACGGCAATGTCTTGCTGGAAAACAAATCCGAAGATCACGGCGCCGGCATGTTCTTTGAGGACTGCGGCCCCATCGATATCTACGGCAATGTGTTCCTGCGCAACTGGACGCCCGACGACGGCGGCGCCATCAGTTTTGAAGACGTGGGCGACACCCTCTCCCATGTAAATATCTACAACAATCTTTTTGCCGAAAACATCGCCGACGATCACGGCGAGAACCATGCGCGCGGCGCAGCACTCGCTCTGGATGATGTCCGAGACGCCAACATATTCAATAATACCATTGTCGGCAACATGGTCTCTGGCAGTTTCAATCCAGCCGGCGGCGGCATCGACAGCGAACGCCACGGCCACGAGTATAGCGGCCAGGATGGTCCCTATATGGCGCCCGGCTACAGTGATCCCAAGATCTTCAACAACATCATCTGGGGCAACTGGCGGGTGCATTACGATCAGGTCATGGAAGGCGGCGAGGAAGAAGACCTGGATTACACCTGGTCCAAAAACTTCGTCTGGACCCCGGACCAACTGCACGTGGACAACCCCCACTTGCAGGAAGAATGGGAAAACGATAACAACACCAACAGCTTTAGTTATGTGCACAATAACATCATTCAGGGAGGTTACGATTACAACAACCAGCCGCCCACTGCCGATGCCGGTTTGAACCAGGCGCTGAAAGATCTGGACAACAGCGGCTCTGAGCCCGTGACCCTCGATGGCAGCGGCTCTTCAGACACCGACGGCACCATCGTAAGCTACCTGTGGAGTGAAAATGGCGCACCGCTCGCTTATGAAGCAAATCCAACCATTGATTTGCCTCAGGGTGCACATACTCTCACGTTGACGGTGCATGACGAACGGGGCGCATCGCATGCCGACCTGGTGAACGTGACGGTGATTCCAAACGGTCCGCTCTCCTTTAACCCCACAGACGATGCCTTTGTGCGCTCAAATCGGGCCAATAAAAACTATGGCGATACGTATGAAATGCGCGTGCGCAAGTCCAATTCAGCTAAGTACCATACGTACTTGAAGTTCAACGTCAATGGATTACTTGGCAACGTCACCAGCGCAAAGATACAGCTTAAAGTCATCAACGCCAGCAATCAGGGCGGCAGCATTTACCCGGCAGGGAACGGCTGGGATGAAGCCAGCTTGAACTGGAACAACGCTCCTGGCACAACTGGTAGTTCCCTGAGTTCTGTTGGGGCCGTAGGCCTCGGCGAGATCGTGGAATTTGATGTCACCTCGGCGATTTCTGGCAACGGAACTTTTAGTTTCTGCATCAGCAGCAACTCTTCGGATGCGGCCATCTACAGCTCGAAAGAAGGCACGTATGCCCCGAAGCTGTTAGTAGAATTCGAAATGGCTGGCGGCAACCAGGCTCCGGTCGCGGATGCCGGACCGAATCAGATTTTGTCTGATGGAGACAGCAGCGGCGATGAAGATGTGACGCTCAACGGCAGCGGCTCTTATGACACCGACGGCTCCATCGTCAACTATGACTGGAGCGAAAGCGGCAGCTCCATCGCCAGCGGCGTCAATCCCACCGTAAGCCTGTCTGTGGGCGTACATACCATAACTCTGACGGTCACCGATGATCAAGGCGCGACCGGCACAGACGATGTGGTGGTCACGGTCAATCCCGGTGGCGGCGGAGCGGGTTCGCTGACTTTCAATCCCATCGATGACTCGTTTGTCCGTTCAAACAAAGCGACCAAGAATTATGGCGGCTCCGATGAGCTGCGCGTACGCAGGTCTTCTTCCGCCAAATACTACACCTACTTGAAGTTCAATGTTGCGGGGGTAGGCGGGGCGGTTACGAATGCCAAACTTCGCCTGAAAGTCATCAACGCCAGTAGCGAGGGCGGCGAGATTTACTCGGTCGCCAACGGCTGGGACGAGGGCAGCGTCAATTGGAACAATGCCCCGGCCTTAGGCGGCAGCGCATTAAGCTCCAACGGCCCGGTGGCTCTGGGCGACATGGTCGAGTTCGACGTGACCTCAGCCATCGCAGGCGATGGAACTTATAGCTTTGGTATTAAGAATTCCACCTCGGATGCCGCGAAGTACAGCTCCAAAGAAGGTGTTTACGCACCCGAGCTGGTTGTGGATTTCGGAGCTGGAGGTGGGAATCAATCACCAGTAGCCGATGCCGGACCCAATCAGGATGTGACGGACGCAGACAATAACGGATCTGAAGGCGTCACCCTGGACGGCAGCGGCTCTTTTGACAACGACGGCACCATTGTCAGCTACGACTGGAGTGAAGGCGGCAGCAGCATCGCTACCGGTCTCAATCCGGCAGTTAATCTGGCATTGGGAGTCCACACCATCACCTTGACGGTGACAGACAACGAAGGCGCCACCGGCACCGACGATGTGGTTGTAACGGTCAATCCGGGTGGCGGCGGCGTGCCTGGCACCTATACGTTCAATCCCACGGACGATTCGTTTGTCCGTTCGAACAAAGCGACCAAAGTCTACGGAGCCAGCGACGAACTGCGCGTGCGCATCACTTCCAAGAAGATCTACGCTTTTCTGAAATTCAACGTTTCCGGATTGGGTGGAGCAGTGGTGAGCGCAAAGGTTCGTCTGAAAGCCATCAACGGCAGCAACGACGGCGGCGGTATTTATACCGTAGAAAACGGCTGGGACGAAGGCAGCCTGAACTGGAACAACGCGCCGCCCATCGCGGGTGCGCCTCTCAGCTCGGTTGGCGCCATGGCGACCGGCGACATGGTGGAATTCGATGTCACCGGCGCGATCTTTGGCAACGGTACTTACAGCTTTGCCATCAAGAATGCGTCCTCGGATGCCGCGAAGTACAGCTCCAAAGAAGGTGTTTACGCACCGGAGCTGGTCGTCGAAACCACGACTCCCGGTCCCATTCTGGCGATTGCGAAAAACGGCGCCATCGGTCTCAACTGGAACAAAATCGCCAACGGTTTTGGATTCAGCGGGCTGAAAGGAACGAACGGTCATCTCCAGGCAATTGGCGGTAACCTCGATCTCGATCCCCAGTTCGTGGATCCAGCCAGTCTGAACTGGCGCTTGCAATCCAATTCGCCTGCCATCGACCAGGCCGACGCCGGTATGGGCGCGCACGTTGATCTCGAAAGACTGCCACGCTCTGTGGTCAACGGTATGATCGATATGGGCGCATTTGAATGGCGAGCCAATTCGCCAATGGTTCTGCGTATTCCGACAGGCATTTTGGGTTCCGTACCTATTCCGACTCCAGGTAGTTCTCAGCTCTATCCCTAACCTTTCCTTGTGACCCAAAATTTAGCCTCCACGCAAAAGAGGGGCGGGTATTCAATACCTGCCCCTTTTTTATTTGTTGAAGGTCGATGACTCGCTGGAATCACACTAATGAAATCAGCAAGCGGTTTTGAGCGAAAACCAACCACACTGAGCCACAGATTTACACTGATTTGCACGAAATAGTATGAATAAATAAAGTGATAAACATATTGGTTAACATTTTGATTTTTGTAGTGATGAGCTTGTTTGCCATCCCAATCAGCAACGGGTTTTTGAATTAGAAAAAATGAATATCTATATTTTATCCGTACTACAATCCTGCAACATGGTGTTTTTTTTGAAAAGTTTCAGAGCGGCTCCGATTGCCAATAATCTGTATAGCGTGAAAGCCATTAACACAGAGGAGCGAAGCACGGCAGGGATTCTCAGAGTTTTTGTTTTCAATAAGCGAAAAGCAGTAAGACAATCCCAAACTACCAAAATTATTGTTATTATTTAGAATATTTCTTTTTCTCTGCGCTGCTTTGCGCACTCGGCGTTCTCTGCGTTTTACATTTTGGTTACGGCTGAAGCCGCGTTGTGTAAATCCGTGGTTAAAATAATCGAACACGCGTTGCGCGCAATTTCATCCCCGCTCAATGGATTGCAGAGCTTGCCCAAGACACTGCAACACACGGAATCGGATCGTCGTCATTCTCAATGTTTCAAAATAAATATTTCTTGATTTTTTGTTCGATTGCATTATATTGTTGACCACAAAGTCAACCAACATATCGAGGAGTCGAATATGAAATCAACTTGTAAAATTCTGCTGATGATGATCTTCAGTTTTACTCTGGTAACTGCTCAGGAATCGAACCAGCAGCTCAGTTTAGAGGATATCTTCAAATCAAACCAGTTTCGCACACGATCCCTCAGAGGACTGGAATGGATGGACGACGGTAAGAGCTTCATCTACCAGGAACGGAATGAAGAAACCGAACTGACCAATTTCCTGCGCTATGACATCGCCACCGGTAAGCGTCAACTTATTATCGCCGGCAGTCAGATAACCGCCATGAACAACGGTAAAAAACCCTTTCGGTTCAGGAACAGTATCTGGTCGCCCAAACACGAGAGTCTGTTATTTACCGGAACCCAAAGAGCCCGCAGGACCAAAAGCAGCGGCAATTTTTATCTGTTTGACCTGCCTACTAAAAATTTGCACCAGTTAACCGACACCGATCGACATCAGGTGAACGTTAAGTTCTCGCCGGATGGCCAGGCCATCGCCTTTGTGCGGGATAACAATTTGGTAATGCTCAATTTAAAAACCAAAGAAGAAAAGCAATTGACTTTCGACGGCGAAGAGCACATTTTAAACGGTCACTTCGACTGGGTGTACGAAGAAGAATTTGGCGTCATCGAAGGCTGGCACTGGTCACCGGACGGCAAATACATCGCTTATTGGCAGCTCGATGAAAACCGCGTACCCGAATTCAACATCGCTCACTACGACTCGCTGCATTTGAACTGGAACCACATGCGCTATCCCAAAGCCGGCGATGCCAACTCCATCGTCAAAATCGGCGTGGTGCATGTCAAAAGCGGCAAAAACGTCTTGATGGATATTGGAGATTTTGACGATATCTATATTCCTCGGATAAAATGGCTGCCAAAAGGAAACCAGCTCGCGCTGATCCGGCTCAATCGCTTGCAAAATAAAGCTGAGCTTTTAGTGGGCGATATTTCCAGCGGAAACACCCAAATCATTTTTACGGACACAGACCCAAAGTGGATTCGGCTGGACGATAACTGGACCTTCCTCAAAAAGTCCAATCAATTCATCTGGACGTCCGAAAGAGACGGCTTCAAACACATTTATTTATGCGATTTGAAGAGTCAATCTGTCAAACAGATCACCCGTGGCGCCTGGGAAGTGCGCACAGTGGAAGCGGTGGATGAAAAAAAACAATGGATCTATTTTATGGCGGCCAAAGATACGCCCTTGGAAAACCACCTCTACCGTGTCGATTTTCGCGGTGAAAAAATCACGCGTCTTACAAAAACACCTGGCTGGCACCGGGTGCAATTTTCACCCGACCGCCAGCACTACATCGACACTTATTCACAAGCGAACGTAGCTGCCAAAACCGCTTTGTTCACAGCAGAGGGCGAGCTCAAGTCCGTACTCATCGAAAACGAAATGGAGACGCTGAAAAAGTTCGCTCTCAGTAAAAAAGAATTTTTCTCTTTCAAAACGTCGGACGGTGTGAAGCTTAATGGTTGGATGATCAAACCGGTGAATTTTAATCCCGCTAAAAAATATCCGGTGCTCATGTACGTTTACGGCGGTCCGGGTTCGCAGACCGTGCGCAACAGCTGGGATGGCAGCCGCTATTTGTGGTTTCAGTTGCTGGCACAGAAAGGCTACCTCATCGCCAGCATCGACAACCGCGGCACCGGCGGACGCGGCACCGAGTTCAAAAAAATTACCTATAAAAATTTGGGTTACTGGGAAGTGCACGATCAAATTGAAGGCGCCCGATATTTAGGCTCGCTGCCGTATATTGACGCGCAGCGCATGGGCATTTTTGGCTGGAGCTACGGCGGTTACATGGCCAGCTTTTGTCTGTTTAAAGGTCACGACGTCTTCAAAGCCGCCATTGCGGGCGCGCCGGTCACCCACTGGAAATTCTACGACACCATTTACACCGAACGCTACATGCAAACGCCGCATTTGAATCCACAGGGCTACCACGACAGCGCACCGCTGAATTATGCCAAACATCTGCGCGGTAAACTCCTGGTTGTGCACGGCACCGACGACGACAACGTGCATTTTCAAAATTCTGTTTCACTAGTGAACGAGCTCATCAAGCACCACAAGCAATTTGAAACCATGTTTTACCCGGGAGAATACCACGGCATTCGTAAGGGCCGGCTGCACCTGTACACACTGATGACGAATTTTATTTTAAATCAAATTTGAGTATCTCGTAAAAAGTCCGGTTTCACCGACTCAATTCGTGCGTTCACCGATTTTGTGTACCCTCATTAAAATTTGTTTCGTAAGTTTGCTCAAAACAAATCATGAGCACGGCAATTCATGGCACACAAAATGGATGATAAGAAAGTGAACACACAACATTTTATCTCAAAAAATCTGGACATCGCCTTTGCGACGTTTTTAATCGTCAGTGGAATTACCATTCAGCTCGTTGAATACAAAATCATCACGCTTGAAAAAATTCATCACGTGCTACCAACCATCGTAGGGGTGTTTGAAAAGCTGTTAAACCTGATAGGATTCTAATTGACACATCAATCCAAATTGTGCGCCATTAGATTTTAAGGAGACACCATGACCAGCCATCATAAAAAAGGTCAAAATTACCTGCTCGCAATCGGGCTTATTGTGTTAGGATTTCTGTTTCTCCTGGACAACTTCGACATCATCGATGTGAGCGACGTCTGGCATCTGTGGCCTCTCATCCTGATCGCGGTTGGAATGTTGCGGTTGCGAACTCCAATTCAGCACGCAAAAGACGAAGTGGACCATAACAAAAGCACGTGCGATTATTGCTGCAACGCCTATCATCACGATCGCAACTCCGGGATGATGTTCATCGCTGTGGGCACGCTGCTTCTTCTGCTCAATCTGGATTATCTGGATTGGGGAGACGTGTGGCAATTTTGGCCGTTGATTTTGATCTGCATCGGCTGCTCCATCATTTACAAGTACTACAAATACGGTTCCGAGCCAAGTAAAAAAACGCCCAATACCTTTGAAAACCGCATCGATGCGGTGGCCATTTTTAGCGGTAACGAAAAAATCGTGACTTCGGACAATTTCGTCGGCGGCACCATCACGACCCTGTTTGGCGGCACCGAAATCGATTTAAGAAATGTAAAATTATCCGATGGGGAAAATGTCATAGATGTTTTCACCATGTTTGGCGGCACAGAAATAAAAGTCCCACAGGATTGGAATGTTATCATCAAAGGCCTGCCAATTTTTGGCGGTTTTGAAGATTCCCGAGCCGTGGTCACCACCGGCTTGAAACCAAACGACCAGACCCTGATTCTAAAAGGATTTGTCATGTTTGGCGGGCTGGAAATCAAGAATGCCTGATCTTATTTTGTTGGTGAAAAGAGGATTTAGTTAACCATGACGAATCCGCTGCTGAGAAATTTCAAATACTTGTATTTGTATATTTCTTTATGGGTCATCGTCGCGGTCATTCAGTTTCTGGTGCTTTACCTGGATCAGGGATTGGCCTGGCACCGCAGCCTCCTCGACAGCGCAACCTTCAATCTGCTGTTTGCGGCGCTGGGTCTCAGTTTCTGGTACACCTGTCGGTACATTGCGCTGGAAAAAGTCAATCTCCAGAAAATCCTTCTCCACCACTCAACCGCTTCCATCGTGGTGACGTTCATCTGGATCGGCGTCAGCTATTTCATGCTGGTGCAAATCATTTCTGTTGACGCCATTTACAGAAATTTTCTGCAATCGTCGCTCACCTGGCGCATTCCCATCGGCATTTTATTTTATTTTGTCACCATTACCTTTTACTACGTTCACATATATGCCACCAACCTGCAGGAACATCGACTGAAAGAAGCGGAGTTGCGGGCGCTAGTAAAAGAAGCCGAGCTGAAATCGTTGAAATTTCAAATCAATCCGCATTTCATTTTCAACAGTCTGAATTCCATCAACTCATTGATCATCTCCGACCCCAAAAAAGCAGGCGAAATGACCGCTAAATTGGGTGACTTTTTAAGATACACCCTTTCAAAAAATGAGCAGCAAAAGAGTACCTTCAAAGAAGAGCTGGACAGCGCCCGTTTGTACCTGGATATCGAAAAAATACGATTTGGAGATAAATTCGATTTTGAAGAACAAATCCAAAAGGAATGTCTGAATGTTCTGGTGCCCAACATGCTGCTGCAACCGTTGTTTGAGAATGCCATCAAACACGGTGTTTATGAAAGCATCGACAAAATCAAGATCAAATTATCCTGTTCTGTGAACGGCAATTTTATGACTTTTTCCCTTGAAAACGATTTCGACCCGGAAGGCTTATCCAAAAAAGGAGAAGGCATCGGTTTGAAAAACATCGAAAATCGCCTGGAGCTGCTGTACAAACAAAAATCCTTGCTGCACATTCAAAAGGGCAGCAGGCAATTCAAAGTGACGATTTTTATCCCAATCCATACGAGGTAAATATGGCCGTACGCATCAAAGCGGTGATCATCGAAGATGAACAACCCGCACGCGATATCATCAAAAATTATTTGACAGATTTCCCAAACATCGAAGTGCGGGCCGAATGCAGCAACGGCTTCGAAGGGCTCAAAGCCATCCACGACCACAAACCAGACCTGATCATTTTGGACATTCAGATGCCCAAAATCACCGGCTTTGAAATGCTCGAGCTGCTGGAGGACGCTCCGGTGATCATTTTTTCCACGGCGTACGATCAATACGCTTTGAAAGCTTTTGAGGTGAGCGCGGCGGACTATTTGCTCAAACCTTATACCCGCGATAGATTTCACGAAGCGGTCCATCGCGCTTTGAAGTTGACTGATAATAAATCAGAGCACGACCGGGTCATCCAAAAAATCGTCAGCCACCATGAACAGCAAACCGAGCTGCTGGAACGCATCGTGGTCAAGACCGGCTCGAAGATCACCATTCTGCCGGTGGCGCATTTGTACTGGTTGGAAGCCCAGGACGACTACGTGATGCTGCACACCCGCGAAGGCGAGTTCCTCAAACAAAAAACCATGAAATATTTTGAGCAACATTTAGACCCCGGGCAATTTATCCGAATTCACCGTTCATACATCGTAAAGATCTCTATGATCAAACAAATCGAATTGTACGGTAAAGAATCCTACAAATTGATTTTAACCAACGGTCATTCCCTTCCCATCAGCAAAAGCGGTCATAACCGTTTGAAAGAAATATTAAAATAACTCACTACAAATTACTTGATTTTTTAAGGGATTTGGATTACTTTTTTTAATTAGTGATTGAACGAAAACGACCCGAACTTCCCGAAGACCTTCTGGTCGAGGATTAATTCCTTCCTGGTTCTGCGGGGCTGGTCCTGAGCTTTGCCTAAGGGGCCAGTCCTGAGCTTTGTCGAAGGAACGCCTTCGCAATGAGGTTTTTATATCGCGCATTTTTCGAATTTTCGTTCAAACACTATTTATCTCTTGCATGTCAGTTGAACTTGACCAATCTAATCCACTTTTCATCTCCATTAAAAAAAATGAGGGAGCAAAATGAAACGAATATCGGTAGCGGTCTTTATTATCTTTGCATTTCTGTTCCAGATAGTCAGTGCCCAGAGCCTTAAATCGCCGCAAGAAACTTTTGGCTTTCAAATGGGGGCGGACAAAAAACTGATCAACTGGAGCCAGATTGTGAATTACTTCCAGATGCTCAATGAACAGTCCAATCGCATCAAAGTGATTGAAATCGGAAGAACCACCTTGAAAAAGCCCATGATCATGGCCGTCATCGGCTCCAAGGAAAGCATTCAAAATCTCGACAAATACCAACAAATTCAACAGCAAATCGCACGTCCGTATGACCTGGATCAAATCCGGGCAGAAAAATTGATACGGGATGGGAAATTGGTGTTCCTCATCACGCTGAACATTCATTCCACCGAAATCGCCTCCAGTCAAGAATCGGTGGAGCTGGCTTATGAATTGGTCACCTCCAACAAACCAAATATTCAAAAGATTCGGGAAAACGTCATCGTTCTATTGGTGCCGTCCTTAAATCCAGATGGCCAGGACATGGTGACAAAATGGTACCAGCAAAATCTGAACACCGAATACGAAGACAGCAGTTTACCCTGGAAATATCATCATTACGCTGGTCACGATAACAACCGCGACTGGTTCTTCTTTAATCTCGTCGAAAGTCAGAATGTGGCGAAAGTGCTGTACCACGATTGGTATCCGGAAATCGTCATGGATCAGCATCAGATGGGTTCGGCCGGCGCCCGGCTGTTTCTGCCGCCATACGCCGATCCGGTGAACCCAAATGTGCCGGCATCGCTCATGGCCAACGTCAACATGTTGGGCAAACACGTGGTTGCCGACATGCACGATGCAGGATTTACCGGCGTGGTCACAGGCACGATTTTTAACGCCTTTTTTGAAGGCACCATGTCCAAAACGCCGCTCTGGCACAACCGCATTGGCATTTTAACAGAGGCCGCCAGCTCTCGTATCGCCTCGCCGATTTTCTTCCCGAAAACCAGTTTAAGAGGCATGGGAATTGACTTACCCGATTATGCCCAGCAAACGAATTTTCTGGCGCCCTGGCCGGGCGGTTGGTGGCGCCTGCGGGATATCATCGAATACGAAAAAGCCGCCACCTATTCCATGCTGGACCTGGCCGCCACCTACAAAGAAAAATTCAAACGCAATTTCTATCGCCTCAATGTTGAGGCCATTCAGGCTGGCAAAGCGGGAAATCCCTTTGCTTTTCTCATCCCGCTGGAGCAGCACGATCCCAACAACGCTGTTGAGATGCTGCGCCGTCTGCGCATCGCCAATGTGGAAGTTTTTCAGGCGCAGGCAGATTTTACCGCCCAAAATCAGACTTTTACGAAAGGCACGTTCATTGTTCCGCTGGCGCAACCCGCCCGTGCATACATAAAAGATCTGCTGGAAGTGCAGGCCTACCCAAATTTACGCGAGTATCCGGGCGGTCCGCCCCGCCGTCCGTATGACGTCACTGCCTGGACTCTGCCGCTGCAGTTCGGTGTTTCGGTGGTGGAAGTGAACCAGCCGTTTACGGTGGCCATGAAAAAAGTGGAGCCAGAACTGCCCATCAGCACCCAAAATATTCAGCCGGGGTGGATCGCTTTTGAACGGCGATTTAACCACAGCTACAAATTAGTGAACGATCTTTTGCAGTCCGATTTCGAAGTTTATGAGCTGGAAACCGCCGGGGATAACCTGGGGCCGGGTTCGTTTGTGGTGCAGGTGAGCGAATCAAAATTGTCGGAGCTGGCAGACAAAAGCCAGAAATATCAGGTTCCTATCGCCTTTCACAGCAGCACCAATGATCATCCGAAAAAAAGCGTGAAACCGGCGCGCATCGCCGTTTACCAGCCCTGGATTTCCAGATCCTATGACGAAGGCTGGCTGCGTCTGGTATTAGATAATTTTGGATTTGAGTATTCAATACTGCACAATGCCGATTTCAAGAAAAAGGCCAAATTGAGCGAGCATTATGATGTGTTGATTTTTGGCAGCCAAAGCAGCAACAGCATCGTGGACGGTCGTTCGAGAACCGACTCAGCCCCACAGTTTGGCGCTCCCAAAACCCGTACCGAGTATATCGGCGGTATCGGGAAAGTCGGCGTGGACGCAGTGCGGCAATTCTTAAAAGACGGAGGAACGTTACTGCTTCTGGGAGACGCCTGCAACTTTGCCGCGGATAAATTAAAACTGCCAGTACAAAACACACTGAAAAATGTCAATCGCAAAGACTACTTTGCACCTGGAAGTTTGTTTGAGGTGAATTTGGATCGGACTTCTTCCCTGACCGCTGGAATGCAGGAGAAGGCATCCATTTATGCCAATACCCCCCTCGCCCTGAAGCTCAATGCCTACCACCGCGAGATAAAAGAAACCGGCTTTTACGGCAGCCGAAATATTCTGCAAAGCGGTTGGCTGGTGGGCGAGGACAAGCTCTTCAACAAAGTGGCGCTGGCAGAAATTCCCGCTGGCAAAGGCAGAGCTATTCTGTACGGCTTTCGTGTACAGCACCGCGGGCAAACGTATGGCACGTTTAAACTCTTATTTAACGCGCTCTACACGCATTAATCTGAATTAGATGTCTGTCATCCCCAAATCCAAGCGCCTGAAAAAAGAGCTGACCCTCTTTAATATTTACGCTCTGGCCACGGGCGCCACGCTCAGCTCCGGCTTTTTTCTTCTGCCCGGACTGGCGGCAGCTCAAGCCGGCCCTGCGGTGACCATCAGCTATTTGATTGCGGCGCTGCACCTCATTCCCGCCGTTTTGAGCATGGCCGAGCTTTCCACCGCCATGCCGCGCGCCGGCGGCATTTACTACTTTTTAGATCGCAGCCTGGGTCCCATGGTCGGAACCGTGGGAGGCCTGGGCACCTGGCTGGCGCTGATCCTCAAAACCGCTTTTGCGCTCATCGGCATGGGCGCGTACATCGGCATCTTTCTGCCCGAAGTGCCCATCGTGCCGTTGGCTATCGGATTTGCGATTCTTTTTGGCGTGCTCAATTTATTCGGCGCAAAAAAAACCAGCAAATTTCAAATCTTTTTGGTGATCGGTCTCTTTCTCATCCTGGCAGGCGTCTGCGGGCAAGGCTTTTTTCATTTAAAAGCCAGACATTTTTTAGAATATTTCAGCAAAGGCTGGCAGCCTATCTACAGCACCGCGGGCTTGGTGTACATCAGTTACGTGGGCCTGACCAACATCGCCAGCGTTTCTGAAGAAGTCAAAAATCCAGAAAAAAATCTACCGCTGGCCATGATGTTGGCGCTGGTGACCGCCATCGTCATCTACAGCCTGGGCACGATACTCATGGTTGGCACCATTCCCCCACAAGAATTTTATCGCGATTTAACGCCGGTGGCCACTTCGGCTAAGTCGTTTGCTGGTTTAGTAGGGACGGTTTTCATCACTATCGCAGCGGTATTAGCCTTCTTTTCGGTGGCCAACTCAGCCATCCTGAGCGCCTCCCGCTATCCGCTGGCCATGAGCCGGGATCAATTGACGCCGCGATTTTTTCGCATTTTGAACAAACACCGCTCACCGAAATTTGCCATTTACGTTACAATCGTTCTCATCATCGCCTGTCTTTTGCTGTTCGACCCGACTAAAATCGCCAAATTAGCCAGCGCCTTTCAACTGCTTTTGTTTGCCCTGAGCTGCCTGGCGGTGATCATCATGCGAGAAAGTCGGCTCGAGTCGTACGATCCCGGTTACCGCTCACCCCTGTACCCCTGGCTGCATATTGCCGGCATTGTCGCACCGCTTCTGTTGATCGTGGAAATGGGCGTATGGCCTTCTGTTTTCACCGCGGGTCTCATTTTGGCCGGAGTTGCCTGGTACCATTATTACGCTCGTAATAAGGTGCAAAGAGAAGGCGCGGTTTATCATGTGTTTGCCCGGCTTGGCGAACGCAGCTACAAAGGGCTGGATCGCGAGCTGCGGGGCATTTTACAGGAAAAAGGGTTGCGTGAAGAAGATCCGTTTGAAATGGTCATCGCGCGCGCTGGAGTTATCGATTTGGCGGCGGAGTTCACTTTTGAAGAAGTGGTGCACAAAGCCGCCGAAAAATTGTCCCAGCGGCTCCCCGTTGCAACCGACTTGCTGGTGGAGAGTTTCATGCAGGGTACGCGCGTGGGCGCCACACCGGTTTCCCATGGCGTGGCCCTGCCCCATCTGCGTCTGCCGGATATCCAACTCCCGGAAATGGTCATCGTGCGAGCGCAAAAAGGCGTGATGGTGGATGTGGACGACGAATTTCTTGGGGAACACGCTTCTGATAAACCGGTTTTTGCTTTTTTCTTTCTCGTGAGCCCGGAAAACGACCCGGGCCAGCATTTGCGGTTACTGGCGCAAATTGCCGGTCAGGCGGACGACCAACGCTTCATGAAACACTGGTTGAAAGCCAGCCATGATATGGACTTAAAAGAGATTCTGCATCGCGATGAGCATTTCGTTCTGTTCCGAATATCTCAGAAAAACAAAACCGCCAGCATGATTGGGCAAGCCATTCGGGATCTCAAGCTTCCCGAAGGCGCTCTGATCGCGGTCATTCATCGAGGTGGAGAGATCATCATTCCCCGAGGCCGTACCGTGCTCAAAGAGCACGACCGACTGACATTCATTGGAGAGCCGTTGGGTATTCAAAAGCTACAGGAAAGGTATGGGGCTGGGTTTTAATTCAGGCACTTCAACTGTGCGTTTAGTTACTGGATGAAAATACGAGTTTTCGATTAACCAGCTGCTATCGTATAAAATCTTTTGAATTTCTACGATAGTATCGTATAAAAATCAAGTTGTTTTTGGATACAACTGAAACACATTTGGTGGGGTTTTGCAAAAATCCAAATCGCAAAACAAAAAATGGATAATAAAGGTAATCCGTGCGATTTGAATTGTTCAAACCGCACGGAACGCCAATTAATTGGTAGAACTCAAATTATTCACACCGTATTTCTCATCAACTTCTTGAGCTGACTGCGCAAAATAAACCAGGCAATCGATGCAAAGGCAAAAATAATCAAACCAAAAATGGTCGTGGTTAAGGCCACGCGGATGCCGCCCCAGACAATGCTTGCTGAAATGTCATCCGCTGTGGCCGGAATGTGCCCAGCTGCGATATAGATTCCCAGGAAAGAGCCTAAAAAACCTATAACTACACTTAAGCCTCCCCAGAAAATAATCGCATTCAGGCCCACTTCCAGGCGCGTGAAATCAAGTTCTTTTTTACCATAAAGCTCAATAATTTTTTTTGACGTCAAGGTGAGGACGGTTATGGATAATATCAATAACGGCAACATAAACACCCCACCATCATAAAACCAGGTAAACATAGTATCCTCCTTTATTTTTAATTATCCACTAATTCAATTAACTCAATCGTTACTCAGATAAGCCATTTCAGCGATCTCGATTTTTGTAATTCTGATCAGAAAAATAAACCACAGAATAGCTGCAAATATGGTGATAAAAGCGCTGACGATAATAAGCGCACTTCCTTTTGATAACCATTCAATTATATAATGAAAAGCATGCTCACTATCCCGCATGATTTTACCCGCTGTTTGATAAAGCTCTACAAGAAAGCCGCCAACTGCAATCATCAAACTCGAGCCACACAAAAACAAAAAAGTGGATAAACCAGAATGCAGCTTTCTAATTCGGTGATCCTTCTTAATAAAAAGCCGGTAAATTTTCGAAGTGGCTAAAACGGTCATTGCCAGAGAAATTCCTAAAATCGGCCAGATAAAGTGGCTGGCATTGGAGAAAAATCGAAAACTAAATATCTCCCTGCCCACAAAGAAAAATAGGAATAAAAATAACAACACCAAACAAACTCGTTCCCAGCGTGTTTGAGCTTGTTCGGACAATTTGTTGAGAAATTTTCTGAATCCCGTGTCGTGAATTTGAACCAGTTCCGCCAAAGTTTCGTCATTCGTGCGGAGCATCTCTTCGGTTTTTTGCAGAGCTTGCGCTTCATCTAACCCGGATTCACGGAAATAATTGAAGAGATCTTCCAGATCGGCAGCCATCTCAAGAAGAATGCGAGACTTGGTAGGTTGGGGCAGATTTAGCTTCTCATTAACCTCTTTCAAAAAGGGGGCGAAACGATTCATTTCTCAATTTCTCCTAAAATATCAAAAAAATGATCAAAAAATCTACGCCATTCATGGAGCTGGTTTATAACGTATTTTCTTCCTCTGGCCGTCAGCACATAATATTTTCTTTGTCGTTTAGGTCCTTCCTGTTTCCAGGTGCCTTTAATCAAACCCGCTTTTTCTAACTTGTGTAATATCGGGTAAAGAGTACCATGATTAAATTTAAAATACCCATCACTCTCTTGCTCAATTTCAAGCGCTAATTGATAACCATGTTTTTTACCCTTAAAGAGAATAGACAGGATCAACGCTTCATTACAATTCTTCGTTAAATAGGGTATTTCAATAGCCGTTAACTTCATACTATTTAAAATATATATATTTATGTAGATAGTGTTTATATAGAGAATCTATATAAACAACCTCAATATAATACATCGTATTAGGAATGTCAACATTTTTTTCATTTTGTCGAACTTTTTTCAATATTCTTTTGATGTTTCACCGGTAAAAATTAATCGCGGTATCATGGTATTGTATCCAACTTTACGCAAGAATCGGGTGGATATTTTAAAAAGGATTGGCTACTTTGTGTCAATTAAAATAGGAGGCCAAAGCATGTCAATCGATTTCACGCAATCCGCTTACAATTACCTTCGCGTTGAAAAAGCCATCCAATATCTGGAGGATAATTTTCAATCCCAGCCCAACCTGCAAGAGGTCGCGAAAAACCTCCATCTCAGCGAACATCATTTTCAACGAATTTTCAGCCAGTGGGTGGGCATCAGTCCCAAAAGATTTTTGCAGTATCTTACGAAAGAATACGCCAAAATCCTGCTGCAAAAATCGGAAAATTTGTTGGATGTGACCTACGAAGCCGGATTGTCCAGCCCCGGCCGGCTGCACGATTTATTTGTCCATTGCGAAGCCGTGACCCCGGGCGAATTTAAAAGCCAAGGCGCTGAATTGCTGATCGAATACGGCGTGCACGCAACCCCTTTTGGCGAATGTTTGCTGGCGGTAACGGAGCGCGGAATCTGCGGTTTGACTTTCTTAAAACAAAACCCGAAGGAGCTCGAGGTGGAGGAGTTGCAGAAAAAATGGCGACAGGCGCGGCTGCAGGAGAATCCTCAAAAAACTGGAAAATTGATTCACTATATTTTCAAGCAGGGCAATAGCCGAAAGACGGTACCGCTGCATCTTTTTTTAAAAGGCACCAATTTTCAATTAAAAGTCTGGGAAGCGCTGCTGCGCATTCCTACTGGCGCCCTGGTTTCATACGAGAAGGTGGCGGCACAAATCGGCAACCCGAAGGCGGTACGGGCGGTCGCCAACGCGGTGGCCAGCAACCCCATACCTTTTATCATCCCCTGCCACCGGGTCATCCGCAAAATCGGCGACTTCGGCGGTTATCAGGGCGGGTCTGCAAGGAAAAAAGCGCTCATTGGCTGGGAAGCTGTAAAAAGTCAAACGGTTTAATTTGTACCGCCCAATTAAATAGTAATTGACCGAAAACTCGATTCTTCATGTCATTCCAGCGAACTCCCTGTTAAAGACATGCAGGAACAAGCTTTGTGCTGGGATCGCCTCATTTCAGGCAGGAGATTCCTGCTAAAAACAGGCAGGAACGACAAGAAAAGACCGTAATCGGTCAATCACTAACTCAAGTTTCGCAGTTGTGAAATTAATTGTTTTTAAAATGTTTTTCTCGAACTG
>JBHHXN010000101.1:0-18727 GCA_046757025.1 bacterium | reverse complement strand
TGAGTTGCCGGTCTTCCTTTGCTGACCAGTCTTTGCCTAATTCGAGAATCCCTAGCAATTCTTTACTATCGGCAATGAGTTCGTCTTTTAATTGTTTCACAAAAAGGGCACTGCGAATCCAATCGAACCGGTTGGCATACTTTTCTTCAAAGGATTTGTAAATCTTTTCCGCTTGTTCATAGTAGGCGTTCTCATCAAGGAGCAGATTTATCTTTTCATTGTTTTCATTTTCATCGAGATCTTCGTCATCTAAGAACTCGTCAAGTATGTTGGCTTCTTGTGGACCAACCGGTAACTGTAAATTATTTTCGATAGCATAAATGAAGATAAAATTACGCAGGATTTGTCTGCTCACGGAGAGAAGAAAAGAATGTCCGCTGCTTTCAAGCCGTTTGAAAAGATTGGTTCGGCAGAAACCTTTCAAACGCTTTCCGGCACGAGAAAGATTTGCGATAATGACTTCTTCTTTCTGTGTGGGTTTGATAGTCGATTGCTCGTCAATATAATTTCCCAATCCATAACGAGGTAGGTTGAGACGGTTGATCGCATCAACTACTTCCTCTGAGTATAATTTTGCGTATTGGTCGTGGGGGTCAGTAGGATCGAAATCGTACTCAACTTTCTTGGGAATACGGTCAGGGAAATATGAGCGCTCACCGTCGGGAAACAGAAGGTACTTCCGGCCATTTTCGGGATCAGTTAAAGCGTAGTTTTGTTTGATAAAACTTCTCGTTCGCCTGACAAGATAAAGGCGCATCAACTCGCGCAGTCATCGATAAAAGTGCTCCTTTCAAATGCGGCCACGCTTCTCATGGGCACTTGATGCTGTGCAACAAACTGCACTTTCCCGCCAATGGACTCGATGTATCGTTCGGGACTGATTCCCAAATCCCTGTCTTCAGAGACAAAAAGCCGCAATTGATTGGACAGGTCAAGGAATGTCTTGTTATAGGGTGTCGCCGAAAGCATGATTACCTTACTGTCATTCAATTGGATGTATTCTTGAACGGCTCGGTAGCGTTTCCCTTCGCGGTTTCTCAAGTTATGACTTTCATCTAAGATGACCAGACGGTATCGTCGCAATTGCGGCAATTCCTTTTGCACAACGGAATACGAAAGCACCTTTGCCCGTAGGCGGTATTTGTGGACATAGTCTTCCCACATATTCACGATATTCTTGGGGCAAATAATAAGCGTTTCGAGAAAGAAATCGTCTTCAAAAATTCTCGCTAAGGCCGAAGCGGTAATGGTTTTGCCCAAACCAACGACATCACCAATGACGACACCGTCTCGTTTATTAAGATGATGCGCCGCAACCAGCACAGCTTTTTGTTGAAATTCGAGTAATTCTTTTTGGAAAACTTTAGGGATTCTAAACTCTGAGATTCCTGCGATGGCTTCTCGTGACAGGTGGTAGGCCATTTTCAAATAGATGTGATAAGGTTCCAGCAATCTATCGCCAGCCCAACTGGTGTCGATGATATGAACCAATTCTTCGGAGATATCGATGCACCATCGGTCGTTCCATCGGTCTTCAAACCATTTCCCGAGCTTTTCAGTCGCGTCCCCGTCGAGTACGTCGATGTTTAACTCACCCTGTTTGGAAAGTCCGGAAAGCGTTAAATTACTGCTGCCTAAATAGCCGATGATGGGATTAATTTTGTCGTGACGGAAAAGTAAGTAAAGCTTGGCATGAAGCGGGTGTCTAAGAAACAGTTTTACGATGACTTTCTTGTCTTTGATTTGTTGTGATAACTTGCGAAGCCCTATCTCATCTGCTTCAGTTGGAATGCCAACGGTTAGCTGATCCTTAAAATGTTGTGCCAACTCCTTCTTGATTTTGTGCGCTTCCTGCATGTCGATGGGCTTTTCTTCTCTGAGGGAGAAAAAGTCCCGGATCAATTCCTGGGGAAGCTTTTGCATTCCAACAAGCAGTCGGCACCGGTTTTCGTCCTCACCGCTCCATCGGTCGATATTGTTAGCAACTTCTTTCCATCCTCTAAGATTAAAGTAACCAACGCAGAAGTCTGACCGATGCGAAACTTCCAACGTATGATTGAGAGCTTTGACGAGTTGATTATCGATGTTGTCAAATATGGTTGGCATTGACTGCATTCAGTATTTCAAATCAAAAAATCACTTGCATTTAATCAAAAAAAAGAGATTAACAATATTTGTTGGGAGAATTTTCGTGCAAGTAATTTAGTATTGCAAGTAATCTAAGATTTAATAATTTGTCCCACCTTGATTTCGATAAATATATAATATCAATCAGTACAAATCAAGAATGATTTAATTCGGAAATAATTGAGGTATTTTTTTTTGACTACAATACATCAGCCCATTCTGACTTCGATGCATCCTCGACATTTTCGATGGACAGGACCTGCACGGAGTTCGGAGGAAAGTAATAATTGATATGGTAATCATTGGTGGTCAGGGCTTTGACGAAAGCGTCCGAAGTCACTTCTAACAGTTTGGTTTCGGAATAGTGAGAAGTTCCACCCGTGCAAATTACATTATCAGGTATTAATAATGTGACTTTCTTCATCATCAACTCTCCGTTTGTTGTGAAAACCGCCAGACTTAATATCAAATATCGGCAAAAGAATAACTATTTTAAATAACCTATCTCAGTTTGATAAGCTCCCTTTCAGCAAATTGCTAAAAAACAAAATAGAGCATATTAAGCTTCCAGCATTTCAACGAATTGCATTGGGCTGAGTACTTTTATTCCCATATAATTGTTGACATTGAGAACGGTTTTATCGCCTGAAATAACGGTTTGAGCTTTTAAGGCGACAGCGCATGCAAAGAATTTGTTATCATCGGGATCGCTATACACGATTTCTAACTTCGGAGTTTTGGCGGTAAATAGTGAATGATAATTTCGAGCAAACAACTGAAGGATTTCTGCAATTTCTTTTTTTCGACTCAATCCCAGTCGTTCAAATACTTCGATATATTCATCGACGATTTCTCTTGAAAGGCAAATGGTGTTTTTTCCATCTTTCCAGAAGTCGATTATTTTTCGCGGGCTTCCCGTTCCCAGAAAAGACGAAATGAAGACATGTGTATCTATAACCACTCTCATTTTTTAGAAGCTCTGCTATCTTGGATGGCACGCTCGATTTCACGACTTCCGACCTTTCGAGCTTGCAGTTTTTTCCCAACTCGTTTCCACAAATCATCAATGTAAGCCACCATATCCCGATTTTGAACATAATCTTCAATGAGCTCTCTCACCACCTGGCTGGTGTTTTTACCCTCAGCCTGTGCCAGTTTCATGAGCTTGTTTTTAGTCTCGGAATCCAAACGAATTATCATTTGTGTGGTCATAAAATGTCTCCCTGTACTGATATATCATATATACAATATAGTAAAATGGGCGTTGAAATTCAATTAATTTGTTCTATAATAACTGCCTTAAATGACCTTCCTCTCTTTGATCAACTCACCAGCCGCAAACCGGTCAAAGGCAAATTTACTCAAGTCCAGCGTCTTGTAAGCGCCAAAAGTGATCATCTCGCTGATGGCCCGGCCCACAGCCGGCGACTGCTGCAAACCGTGCCCGCTGAAACCGTTGGCGAAGTAAAAATTAGTCACCACGGGATGAGGCCCGAGGATAGCATTTTGGTCGAACACATTGTAAGCGTAATGCCCAGCCCATGAATGCTGCCTTTCCAGCGCCTCGAATGCCGGCACGCGGTGCGCCAGCGTTGGCCAGATAACTTCGTAGAATAAATTCGTATCCACTTTGAAATCGTGGCAATCCGAGTCTTGCTCCGCAGGCGGCGACACCCCGCAAAGAAATTTGTTGCCCTCGGATCGGAAATAGACGCCAGAAGGATCGATCACCAGCGGACAGCCGGGAATTGGCTGCCGGCAGGCAAAAGTGAACACGCAGCGTTTGCGCGGGTGCACCGGCAAGTCCGGGATGCCGGCCATGCCTGCCACCGCAGCGGCAGAAATTCCAGCGGCATTAACCACCCATCTGCAGGCAACTTTTCCGCTATTTTTCAATCCTACCGATTCTACGTGGTTGCCTTTGCGCTCCAGTCCCACGACTTCCTCTTTCTGGTAGATGACGCCCAGGGCCAGCGCTTTCTTTTTGAATGCCATAAGCAGGCTGTACGGATCGATCCAGCCTTCTCCTTTCAGGCCCAGGGTTCCGCCAGCCAGATCGTCGGTGTGCAGCCAGGGGAAGCGGTTTTTAAGCGCATCCGCTTCCAAAAAAAGCACCTCAACCTGATGGCGTTTTTGCAGCTCATAATTTTGTTTGAGATCCGCGAGTCCTTTTTCAGTGGCCAAAAACAGGTAGCCGGCCTCGTTGAACGAAATATTGGGGAGGTCATCGCCTACCGCGAGCACCTCGGGAACGGCTCTAAAAAATTCCGCTCCAAACTTTGACATTTGAATGTTTTCTGAAATGGAAAATTGTTGCCGAATGCCCCCAACTGAAAGGCTGGTGGAGCTGCGAGCGTAGGTGGGATCTTTTTCAATCACCAGTACCTTGCCATCGAACTCTTTTTGCGCTGCCAGAAAATAGGCAATCGAGCTGCCGATGACTCCGCCGCCGATAATGACTACGTCCATGTTTTTCAAGAGAATTTGTTAAGTTTGGGCTAAGTCATATTCATACCAATAACATAATCAAAAACCAGGCCCCTACAGCACCTTGACCACAACCATAGTCATATCGTCATGCTGGGGGTGATTGCCAATGAATGCTTTTATCGAGCGTACAATTTTCTGGATGATCGCGTTGGCAGTGAAATCTTTATTTTGCGAAATAAGGTTTATCAGCCTTTCTTCTCCGTACTCTTCGCCGTCTTTGGTGCTGGCTTCGGTAAAACCATCCGTATAAAATGTAAGTACATCTCCCCGTTCCAGTTGGAGTTCATGTTCTTCAAGAATTTCATAGAATTTCTTGCCGCTTTCAAGCCCCACCGCGATGCCTTTGGGTTCCAGCAAGGAATTGGTGTCACTGCTGCGATGAGCAAGAATCGCCGGGTTATGGCCGGCCCGGGCAAACCTGATTTTGTGGTTGGTCATATCCAGAACCGCATAAAACATGCTGACAAACGAATTTCTCTCGATGCTTTTGTACATTTGTTTATTTAACTTGAAAAGGACTTCTTTTGGGGAGCCGGTCTCGCTGGCGCAGGTCTGCAGGATGCCTTTGGTTAATGTCATGTAAATAGCTGCGGGTACGCCCTTGCCGGAGACGTCTCCAATAGCGATGCCGATCTTGCCATCTCCCAGTTGGAAGAAGTCATAATAGTCCCCGCCGACTTCCAGGGCTGGCAAACAAACTCCTGCGATATCGTAGCCTTCTACCAGCGGATTTTTCTTGGGCAACAGACTCATTTGAACGTTGCGGGCAATATCGAGTTCCTGCGACATGCGTTCACGCTGCGCTATCAACTTGACATAACTCGGTTTCGTAGCCAGCTCTTCCATCGTCAACTCTTTGCCTTTAAAGTAGGCAATCAACCCGATTACAAATGGAGTAAAGGTAAAAATATAAGCGATGATACCGGATATGAAAAATTGCTCGGTTTGAAATAATTCATAAGCATACGGCACTGCGCTTAAAATAAATCCAGCCACCAGCACTGCAACCAGATCATACCTGACAAAAATCCATCCCAGGATAAAGCTGGTGATCACGGTGATGGCATAACGCCAGTAAAAAGGATAAATTGGAATCAAAGACTGGCTGAACGAAACCAACAGCGCCATGATCATTATGGCCGCAAATGTTTTCAAATGTTGATTTTTAATCGGTTTGAGATATTTGTTAAACACCGCGATCAAGAAGACCGCTCCGATGAAGCTGTAAAACAAGGAATCGGTCACAGCTTCACCGCTCACCTCCAATGCTGGAAAATACGATGTGAACAGAAAGAGCGCGCCTCGCATCTCGGTCCAGGCTGAAAAATTCTGCGTAACCAGATACGTCAATACCGACCACAAACCGATTGCCAGAAAGCCGGCCATGTATCCGATGTAAACCGATGGTAATAGCGCAGGAAAAAAAATTCGGCCGGAGGAAATTTTATCAAACAGGGTCAATTTGTATCCCCATTTCTCCCGTACCAGAGAGTCGCCTACTGACCAGGAGAGTAGAATCATAACCGCGCCCAGCACGCCGATGAATGTATAAATGGCGAGATAGGCCACCATGCGGATGCCCGGGCTGGCGTTGTTGAGCCCAAAAATCGACCAGGTATCGAAGGAGTTGATGGCGATAAGAATAATCACGAAAGTGTAAAACAACCCTACCACAATCGGCGCTTTGATGGCGATCTCACCCGCATGAAACCGCAATATGTACAGCACACTCAAGATAATAAAAATTCCGAGCATGATGGACGGCACTACCACAAATCCAATGATATTGCCATTTTGAATCTCTTCGATGGAGTCGTTGAGTAATCGTTCTGGGAGATGGAAAAACGTGGTGACATGCGCCACTCGACTTCCGCGGATGGCGGTTCTCAGGCGCAGTTGAATCTCGCCAGGGAAGTCATATTTGGAGTAGTAATTTAGAAAATAATCCATGCGCGATCTTTGGCGGTCGCTGCTAATTTCCAGGAGCTCATAATTATCCAGATCGATGCGCATTTTTGTCAATAAAAATTCGTCCATGATCTGTTTGGCCTGTTCCTGAGTCAGGCTATCGCCTGGAACATCTTCGGGTATATAGTAGTCAAAGCCAAACGGTTCGCCATCAGGGCCGACCACCACGTTGTAAATCTGTTGACCATTGTCGTTAAACCAGCTCACAGACCAGTAGTAGGCGGGCGATTGGCCTTCTAAAAATTGGATATCCTGTTCCGAAAAGTCGAGCATTTGATAAGCTCTTTGTTGAACTTGCGAAGGCAAAAATCGCACGGCTCTGTGCAGCGAAGCTAATTCCGACAAATCAAATCCCTGACTCAGTAGGTAAACCTCGGATTTGGTGACCGCTTCTTTGCGACCGATGCTTATTACAACTTTCGACAGCGGATCGACTTTCGGTTGATAATTCAAAAACAGTGTCAATCCACTACAACCCACAACCAGCCAGATTAAATATTCAAGCTTAGATCGTTTCATCATGGAATGCTCCTCAGTTCTACCCTACTCAATTCGAGTCATTTTATTGGCAAGAAATGTCTGTGTGTAAAACTCAGTTGATGAATTTACATTTCTTCACACCCGCTAGATTTTGAATGGATTGTGACTTCACATAATTCGTGTCCCTCCCAAATCGAATCCTTTCTTACCAAAGACCTCTTGGTCGAGGGCGAATCCCTGCTTTGCTCTGCGAGGCCAGTCCTGAGCTTTGTCGAAGGGACGCCTTCGCACAAGAGATTTATTTTCCTGCATTTTCAAGTTTTCTGATGGACGCTCATTCGGGTTCCAATTTTAAGTTTACCTGCACTTTGCTGGATAAGTTTCAGATATTCTGGCTTTGACCAACCCTTTACTTTTTCTCAGCATAGTTATAAATGCCCTTTCCAGTTTTTCTACCCAGTCTGCCAGCTTTTACATATTGCACCAGCAGTGGACAGGGTCGGTATTTTTCACCCAGGGTTTGGTGCAGAAATTTCAGAATGCTCAGCCGGGTATCGAGGCCCACCAAATCCACCATTTCAAACGGTCCCATGGGGTGATTGAGGCCCAGTTTCAGCGCTTTGTCGATATCTTCAGCAGAAGCGATACCTTCCTGCAGCATATAAAATGCTTCGTTGCCGATCAGGGCATTAATGCGGCTGGTGATAAAACCCGGCGACTCTTTGATGGTTACCGTTTCCTTGCCCATCGTTGTCGCAACCTCTATTACACACTGGATGGTTTCTTCGCTGGTCTCCAATCCTTTGACGATTTCCACCAGTTTCATTTTGTGCACGGGATTGAAAAAGTGCATGCCGATGATCTGCGCCGGCCTTTCGGTGTCAGCGGCCATTTCAGTAATGCTTAGAGAGGAAGTATTGGAAGCGAAAACGGTAGTGGTTTTGCAGAGCTTGTCTATTTTGGAAAACAAATCGATTTTTAATTCTATATTTTCAGGTATGGCTTCGATAATCAGATCGGCATCTTTTACAGCGTTATCCAGTTTTGTTTCGATACACAAACGATTGTTCGCAGATTGTTCCTGAATTCGGGTAATCAGTTTTTTCTGGACTGCTTTGTCAAAATTGTTTTGTATGCTGGCAACGGCTTCCTTCAAAACGTTTTCTGATAAGTCTTGCAGCACGGTTTGGAAACCACCCAAACAAGCGACCTGCGCAATCCCGCTTCCCATGATGCCGGCGCCGATGACGGCAATTTTATCTACTTTCATTTATGTTTTACCCTATTCCTTATTAAGGCTGTAAAATTACTTTGCCAAATTGCTCCCGTTTCATCAGTCGCTCATGCGCTTTCGCGGCATCCTTTAAAGGAAACGTGGTGTCAATGACCGGTTTGAGTTTTTCGGGAAAAAAAGAAAGCGCTTTTAACAGCCCTGCTTTGCGCCCCATGAAATTGCCGAAAATTTTAAGCTCCTTAAAAAACACATAGCGCAGGTCGGTAACAGGGTCAAAGCCCGTGGTGGCGCCGCAGGTCACCAAACGGCCGCCTTTTTTCAGGGACTGGATGCTCTTTTGCCAGGTGGATTTGCCCACATGTTCGAAAACAACGTCCACCCCTGCTTTGTTTGTGAGCCGTTTGACTTCATCTAAAAAGTCCAGTTGACTGTAATTGATGATTTCATCGGCGCCTAATTCTCTGGCTTTTTGCAGTTTCGCCTCTGTGCTGGCCGTAGCGATGACCTGTGCTCCGAAAAGTTTGGCGATTTGAATAGCCGCGCTGCCCACCCCGCTGCCGGCTGCCAAAATTAATATGACTTCACCGGGTTGAATCTTCACCTGCTCAACCAGCATGTGCCAGGCTGTTAGATAAACCAGCGGAATGGCGGCCGCTTCTTCAAAAGTTAAGCCCGTAGGAATTTGGAAGGCGTTTTCTGCAGGCGCTTTTACATATTCTGCGTAAACCCCCGGTGTACTTTCCCCCAGTATTTTATAATCGCGGCAATAATTATCGTTGCCATCCAGGCATGGTTGGCAGGCGCCGCATCCCCATGCTGGCGCCAGAAGCACGTTATCGCCGGGCTTGACATTTTTGACGGTTTCTCCGACTTCTGCAATTACGCCGGCTGCGTCGGAGCCCAAAATGTGCGGCATTTTAAGTTTCAAAGTCGGAAGCCCCTGTCGGATCCACAAATCCAGATGATTTAAGGCAGCAGCCTTGACTTCAACTAAAACTTCATCAGCAGCAATCTGGGGAACAGGATGGTTTTCAAAAGATAAATTTTCTGCGCCACCGTGTTCATGAATCACCATCGCTTTCATTATTTTTGACATAAATATCGTATCTTAAAGTTTTAGATTAGGGATTCCCCGCTAACTCCGTCAACAGCCTATTAATGTAAACTCCGGCCATGGCTTTGCGATACTGCGGCGAGAAATGGACGTTACGATAAGGTTTTACAAGCGCCCTGATTTCCTGACTGATTTGTTCAATCAATGCGGGCGTTAATTGATCGCCGATATATTGATCGGTGATTTCTTCATAAAGAAACGGCGTGGTCCCCGTTCCAGTAATGGCAATATGCAATTTTTCAATGGTTTGCTGGTTCAATTCACCTGCCACCGCCGTTCCCAGTACCGGATAATCCATAGAATCTCTAATTCTCAGTTTTTTATATCCTGCTTTTAGCTTTTGCGAAGCCCTGGGGAAATCTATAGTGGTTAAAATCTCTTCCTGTCGTTTGACGTTACGTGTAATGCCGTCATGGGTAAAAAAGTCTTTTGCAGACACCTGGCGTTGGCCGTCCGGGCCGCACAAATGAAAGGTGGCATTTAACACCATGAAAACCGGCGCCAGGTCACCCGAATAGGTAGCGTAGCAGACTTCCTTTTGCGGCACCACCAGACAATCGTCCCCATCGGCCTTTAAGCAAAACCCTTTGGAATTCCGCCACAAATGCGACTGATTAAAAAACCAGCAACGGGTATCCAGCAAAATATTGCCACCCACCGTGGCCGATTCCCGCAGCAACGGCGTGGCCACGAGGTGCGCAGTTTGCGAAATCACTGGATATTTTTTATTGATGAGTGGACTATGTTCCAATTCCCTCAAGGTCACCATGCTGCCGATTTGCGTTTCAGATATTTGGTGCAATTCCTTTATTTTATTCAGACTAATGACGTTATTGCGATGATTGAGGCGATTTTTGTAGTTTGGCAAAACATCGGTTCCGCCGGCGATGAAATCAAAATCACCCTGACACTGGCTGGCGATTTTCAGCGCTTCCGAAACGGTCTCGGGTTGATGAAATTTAAAGGCCGGAAGAATCATGGTTTCTGCTTTATTTAGTCCAAAATAGATTTAATCAATTACCTTACGGACAGTATTTTGTCGATAACAGGTTTTTTATCAGGCAACAAGCCAGATAGGGGCAGGCGCGGCACCAGGGTGGCCCAGTTTTTATCCCCTGCAAAAACCTGCTTAAAGATGGGCAGCGACTCCTCGAGGCGGTCGGCATTCACCAGCGAAACCGCATGCCAGAACTTCATCTCTAAATTGTCCGGAAACAGGGCTTCGGCTGCGGCATATTCCTGTAAAGCCCGCTCCATATCGTTTTGTTCGATGGCGAGGTCGCCTTGATTCATGTGCTCATAAGCGCGATGCAGCTTGATCAATCGCCGCAACTCTTTGATAGGCGTAGGGTGATCTTCGATGCGCAGCTCCATGACGCGATCTTGCCAGGGACGGCCGCTTGACTCGCCTTTGACAATTAAAATCGCGGCTGATTGCTTTCCCCGAATATCGCCGCCAACCGCTTGTGCCGCTTCCAGAGCCGCCAGCATTCTTTCTGCCAAATCCCCTTTTGCAGATTCAAAAGCTTCTTTCATGGCCGGCCAGACTTTGGCGTTCAGCATCAAATTCGCCTGCACCGAAAAATTATCTCCGACAAAATGTCCGGCGTCCTGGATGCATTTTTCACCCGTGTGCGCGGCCACATTTCCCTGCGCATCGATCATGGCCACCTGCCGAACTTCCGGGTGGGGGTCAGCAACTTTTAGCGCCTCCAGAGCTTGCGGAGCCGTGCGGCCAGCACGCATGAGATCAAGTCCCAATGGACCGTAAGTCACGTCCACAAACGATTGTGTAGCCACCGCCCCCACACCCGCTTCCGCCCACGTCACCAGGGAGCCAACCGAAAACCAGTGGGATTGTACGGCTACCCCCAATTGACCGGTCTCTGGATCACGGGCAACGATGGAATACGTGTGCACAGGACGGATGGATGTGATGTGTGACTGGTCACGATTCTGTGCATAGTTCGGAAAATGGCAAACAAAAAATAACACAAACGTCAAAATGAAAATTTTACGCACAATGCCCTCCTGATTTTTTGTTGATGAAAGGTTTGATCTCATTTATAAACGATGGTTTTAGCAGCCGTTTTTTTTCGGGATTTATGTCGTTCCACTTCTCGCCAGATTTTATCGGAGGTGATGGGCAAAGAGTGCATGCGCACACCGATGGCGTCGTAGATGGCGTTGGCCACCGCCGGCAGAATGGGCAGCAGCGGTCCTTCTCCGGCTTCCTTCGCTCCAAACGGCCCTTCCGGGTCATTCGATTCAACGATGATCACATCCACCTCTGGCATTTGCATGGGCGTGATGGTGCGATAGTCCAGGAAATTCGGTCCTGAAATGTTGCCTTTCATGTACGGCATCTCTTCACACAAAACTTGACCCAACCCCATGTGGATGCAGCCTTCGATTTGCCCTTCGACTGCCAATGGATTTAGAGCTTTGCCGCAATCATGCGCCGCCCAGACTTTTTCCACGCGCACCTCAAAAGTTTCTGGGTCCACATGCACCTGCGCAACGTAGGCCTGAAAACTGTAGGTTGGCGACAAACCCGCGCGCCAACCCTTGAACTCGCCCCTTTTGCCGATTGGCGGCGGCGATTGGTAAATGCCTTTGGCAATCAGCGCGCCATTTCCAGCCAGCGCTTCATTCAATGCTTCGTCAAAAGATAACGCGATGCGGGGATTCGGGGCATAGATAACTTTTTCGTCCCGCAAAATGAATCCCTTTTCTGCATATCCAGTCACTTTTGCTGCAGCCCGAATCAATTTGTTTTGGATCTTTTCTGCAGCCTGAACGGCGGCATTGCCTGCCATAAACGTTACCCGGCTGGAATAAGACCCCAAATCCACGGGATCGGTATCCGAGTCTGAAGAAAATACTCGAATACGGTCGAGCTTGACTCCAAGCGGTTCGGCCACACATTGCGCCAGCATGGTATCGCTGCCCTGACCGATCTCAGCCGCTAGACAGTGTACAGTGATGCCGCCATCCATATCGACTTTGAGGTGCACGGTGGAGTGCGGTAATTCGTTGAAATGAATTCGGTGTGCACTGCCGCTGATGTAGAAGCCGCAAGCGACGCCGATGCCCTGCCCGTAAGCCATTTTGCCGTGTTTACTGTCCCACTCCGACCGTTCCCGCGCTCTTTCGATGCATTCCCGCGTGCCGTTGCTGGTGATGCGAAATCCGTTGACCGTTTCTGTATTCGAGGGTAAGAGGTTTTGCAAACGAAAATCGCAGGGGTCCTGTTGGGCTTTTTCAGCCAACATATCCATAACCACTTCGAATGCGTAGCGGGAGTTTACCGCGCCGTGACCGCGCATGGCGCCACAGGGCGCTTTGTTGGTGTAAACCCTTCTTCCGGAATAATGAAAGTTTGGAATTTGATAAGGGCCCATGGAAAGCACGCCGTTGTAGTAGGTCGTGACCACTCCGAAGCTGCCCCAGGCGCCGCCGTCGATGGTAGCGTCCAGATCCAAAGCCGTCAATCTGCCCTTTTCATCCGCTGCCACGGTGAGATGGGTTTTGGTGGGATGCCGGCCGTGGTTGTTCAGAAAGACCTCTTCCCGGTCAAACAAGATTTTAACCGGACGCCGGCATTTTCTGGAAAGCAGCGCCGCGATCATTTCGTGTGGAAAGGGATCGCTTTTGCCGCCAAACCCACCGCCTACCATGGGTCGAATCACCCGAATCTTGTGCATGGGCATTTCCAGCACCTGCGCCAGCGCGCGATGCAAATAGTGCGGCACCTGCTGCGCCGACCAGATTGTGAGACGATCATCTGCATCATAAAACGCGATGGTGGCCATGGGCTCAGTGAAAGCGTGATTTAAGCCCACAAACTCAAAAGAGCTGGTTTGCACATATTTGGCATTTTTTATGGCAGCCGAAACATCTCCAAAGTTTTGTTCTACGGTTTTTTGAATGTTGGTGCCATCAACCGTTTTGTCCTGAATGGATTCATCGGTTTTTTTCAAACCTTCTTCAACTCGTAATAGCGGCTTGAGCTCTTGCCACTCAATTTCGAGAAGCTGTAAAGCCTGCAGTGCGGTTTCTTCGTCATTTGCGGCGACCGCGGCCACGCAATCACCGACGTACAAAACCTTACCTTGCCGTCCGGGAGCGCCGGGCTTGGGTAAGCTGATTTCATCTTGCGAAATGGGCAAAACCCCGAAACGGTTTTGCGCGCCCGGCTCGTCACCGGTAAGCACTACCTGCACGCCCGGCAGGGCTGCGGCTTTTGAGGTATCGATTCTTTTGATGCGCGCGTGCGGATAAGGGCTGCGTAAGATTTTGCCGATCAGCATACCGGGCAGTTTAATGTCATCGGTGTAAATGCCCTCACCTGTCGTTTTTTTAAAGGCATCGACCAGGGGGACCGGTTTTCCGACGACACTGGATTGCTTATTTTCGGTGAGCATTTTCATCCTTCAAGATTGTTTTAATACTCATTTCTTCGTGAGATTTTGAGCGGTAGTATGGATTGCGTCGATAATTTTGATATAACCGGTACAGCGGCACATATTTCCTGAAATCGCTTCTTCGATTTCTGGCCTGGAGGGATTAGGATTTTCATCCAGAAAGGCTTTGGCGGTCATGATGAATCCTGGCGTACAGAAGCCGCACTGCGAGCCGCCGGATTCGGCAAAGGCTTGCTGCAGCGGGTGAATTAACGCTGATTTCAAACCCTCGATGGTGATGATTTTTTTCCCCACACATTCCAGAGCCAGAGTCAGGCACGACAACCGGGCGCGGCCATCGATGATCACAGTGCAGCAGCCGCAGGTTCCCATATCGCAGCCACGTTTAGTTCCCGTTAAATTGAGATTTTCTCGGATGACGTCGAGCAAGACGTCGTATTCTCGTACCGCTGTCTGATAATCAGCCCCATTGACATTGAGCGTAATGAGTTTTCGAGCCATGATACGTTTTTGTGTATAGTATTCTATTGATATTCGTCAGGCGGCTATTTCTTTTTCGGACAATTAAACATCCACTGGATGCTAAATTTATCGGTGAGCATTCCAAAAAAATCTCCCCAAAATTGCACTTCAAGTTTCATAGTCACCTGGCCGCCCTCTTTTAGTTTATTGAACGTATTCATCATTTTATCTGGATCATCAAAAGTTAAATTTAAGTGAATATTGGAACGAGGTTGTTCAGATATCTCAGAAGCGTTTTTCATCTTGTCCGAAGCCATGATCATGCCAGCCCAAAAGTAGAATGGTACATGCATGATTTTATCTTTTTGCTCGGCTGAAACGTCCATTGAAGAGTCGCCATATCGGCTAAATTGGCCTATTTCACCGTCAAAGCAGGCCTGATAGAAATTGATGGCCTCTTCACAATCCCCGTCAAACATCAGATAAGGAGTCAATTTTGACATGATTTCACCATTCATTTTCTGTATCTGTCATGCAAGCCGATTCCTTGTAGAATCATGGATGCAATTTTTTGCAGGCGTTTTTGTTTAGTTTCTTCTCTTTTGGCCTCGTCAATATATTCCGCATATTCGCGCTGTTTTGACTTTGAAAAAGCGGTAAAACTTTCTTTCAGCTTTGCGTTATCAGACAAGAACGCTTCCAGCTCGGGAGGAATGATCAACGGTTTCTGCCGGTCTGGTTTAATGGAATTACCTTGATTCTCGTTGGCCATGGCTTCTGCCAGGTATTGTTTGATGACGTCAGCATCTTCCCTGATCTCATTATGAGAACTAAATCGCCACTGGCGCAGCGCTTTGGTTTTGTTTTCCTGGGCGTTTATCAATTTATTTTTATCGTCTTTCAATAATGCGCCCTGAAAAAACCAGAGGCTCACGTATGATTTAAATGCGCCCAATCCGACTAAATTATTACCGTTCAGGGTATAAACAGGACCTCCCCACTTTACGGTTTCGTCGAGATTGGCAGACCGGATGATCTCACGAAGTATTTTGAGCTCACGTTCCCACGCAGGCTGCTTTTCCATATATTCATCAACTGAACGGCTGCTCTTCATTTTAACAATCACCTTTTTACGTTTTTCTCATAAATATCGATCCAATCATCCACAGATATTTTTTGCATCAATTGCCCGATTAACTCCAAAGGAATCTGTTCGGGTTTCTTAAAGCGTATACAGCTTTTTCCCATATCCAATTTTGTTTTACAGTGTTTGGGATATTCATGCACAAACCAATCGAGTACTTTGGGATTGGCGTAAAGTCCCATGTGATATAAAGCGATGAAATTTTTCTGAGAAGCGATGTTTACAAACGGCAACGGCAATTCGGGCGAACAATGATAGCCATCCGGATACCGGCTGAAGGGAACGACATAACCAATCATGCCATAGCTCATTTCTTCCTGAAAACCTGCCGGTAAATTGGCTAATATAGTTTCACGAAGTTTATTGAAATATTCTCTTCTCTCCTCCGGAACCTCTTCTATATATTCTACTACTGTTTTGGCATTTGATTGCATAGTTCTTTAATCAGAAAAATTTAAAATAGACGCGTGTTACGTTGATTTTTTTAACCTTTTTCTTACCAACGCGAGTTTCAGCCGCAGCGGGATTTCAGGGCACATAACTTACTAACAGAAATGAACTTTCGAAAAGGCACTGAACCAACCCAAAAAAACACCGCCCTGCTGTCGGTTGGAAACGATGTTAGCCTCCAAGCCTATGGTATTACTAACTAATTCGAAACACATTTTCTCGGTGAAATTCAAGAAAACCAATATGTCGCTCATCGAGCTTTCTTAACTGCATCGTATCCGATATATTTAATAAGCTCCAATACTCCTTATCAATCAGTGGAGATATCAAAATCTTACCGCTATTATCAAAACTAATCAATCCGATGTCAAACAAGGCATCCAAGTTAGGAATAAGAAGCAATCCATTGAAATGATTTAGACGTTCCTCGTTAGTAGAATATCGCCACGGTTTAATATGCGATGCTTTTAGTATATCAAAAAATTGACCGCCAGTAACTGAACATCCTTCCCAATATTTGATGAGATTCGAACGAAATAGGCCTTGTCCAAGTCGACTTTGAATTAACGATTCTTTTGTGGTATTTTCTAAGGCCTTTTGTTCTATCTTGAAATCTTCAATTTCACTGATTGCGTTAGAAATCCTCCGATTATCAAACCAGTTCAATTCTCTTATAGCTTTAACAACATTCTCTCTAAGCGTCCAGTGCCATTCATTATTTATCTTTTCAAAATATACCAATATCGCAAGATTTTCAGTCGGTTTGATGTCATAATAATCGCATAAGTGTCTTGCTAAACTACCATATCTTAAATTTGCAGCATTATAGTTTGCAAAGTTCATATATTTTGCGAGGCGTTGTGCTGTGACAGTGTAATTAGGGGCCTCATAGTGGGCTTTCAGCATTTTGAGGTCATTTTCTGAGGCCAATTCCTTTATCTTTTCAAAAGCGATCTTATAATCTTCGACTGATAGATTTTTTATATTATCGCATACATCCATACTCTTTTGTACCGGCTAACAATTATTATTTTCATATATTCTGTTCTGTCCCATTCTAACTATTTTTTGCTGAAAAGCTCCCTGGCAATGATCACCCGTTGAATCTGGCTGGTGCCTTCGTAAATTTGAAATATTTTCGCATCGCGCATGAGTTTTTCTACAGGATATTCGGCAGAATATCCGTAGCCGCCAAAGACCTGCACCGCGTCGGTGGCGGTTTTCATGGCCATATCCGCGGCAAAGGCTTTGGCATACGCCGCTTCCAGCGTGTTCCTTTCACCGTGATCGGTTTTCCAGGCCGATTTCCACACCAGCAGCCTCGCGGCTTCAATGTTCATTGCCATGTCCGCGATCATAAAACTGACACCCTGATGCCGGGCGATGGGTACGCCAAACGTTTTTCTTTCAGAGGCATAGTCAATAGCGTGCTGCATAGCGCCGCGCGCCAATCCCACGGCTGCAGCCGCCACCACCGGCCGGGAATGGTCAAATGCCAACATGGCGATTTTCCAGCCGTCGCCGTCGTTGCCGAGACGATTGTCAGACGATATTTTCACCTCCTCAAAACTCACCCCGCGGGTATCCGAAGCGCGCTGTCCCAATTTTTCTTCATGCTTACCCACTTTCACGCCTTCGGCATCGGCGGGAACGATAAAAGCGGTCATGCCTTTGTAACCCGCTGCAGGGTCGGTGTAAGCCAGGACAAAAAACCAGCTCGCCTGCGCCGCGTTGGTGATCCACATTTTTTGTCCGTTGAGAACGTAATCATCGCCGACTTTTTTAGCGTTGGTCTTGATTCCCGCCACATCGGAACCGGCGTCGGGCTCGGTCACCGCGTACGCGGAAAACGCCAGTTCTTCGGTCATCTGCCCCAGGTACGTTTTGTTTTGCTCATCGGTACCGGCCACCAGTAGCGGTCCTTCGGCCAACATGTTGGACATCATGGAGGTGCTGATGCCGCTGCATCCCACGCTAAATTCCTCGCCAATAATGCAGTCATCCAAAACCCCGAGTCCAGGGCCTCCGAATTTCTCCGGAATTTGCACGTTCATCAATCCCAGCTCCCAGGCCTTCTGGTAAATCTCCATGGGAAATTCGGCTTTTTTGTCGTATTCGGCCGCCACGGGAGCAATTTCTTTTTGGGTAAATTCCTGTGCGAGATCTTTTAATTGTTTTTGTTCGTCTGAAAGGCTAAAGTCAATCATGGTGATTCCCCTGTTTAGTTAGTTCTATTCCATTCGTTTCTTTGTTTTGGATTTTTCAGAGATGGTCTCTGACTTTTTTAAGGATAATTGAGCATGTTGATGAAGGTTCGTAAATGATTTTACAACGATTCCCATTTTAGAAATTCATACATTTAAAATATCTTGTTTAGAACTTTCGTTGTTTTGTTTTCATCAAGTCCTGGCCGGACACCCCTCTAAATCTCCCTCGAGGGGAGACTTGCTGCTCCCGCGAGGGGGTGACTGGTTTTTTCCCCCTTGAGGGGGATTAAGGGGGAGTCTGTGCACCTATCTGGTGTTTAAAGTTTTTTAATTTAGTCTTTTAGAAGTGGCAAAAAAGGAATTATTTTTTAAATCACTTTTTGTGTAAAATGTCGTTACTTTGTTATCCGTCCGTTGGAGCCGGACACCCTCCTAAATCCTCCCTCAAGGGAGGGCTTTTTGTCCTCTGTGCACCACAGCCGCGATAATCGCTTAACAGTTTTTATTGATAATTGCGCACGTTACTGATGCCTGTTTACAACTGATTTCAAAATGACTCCAGTTTAGATATTTATAGTATTACTTCTGAACTTTTGCATTTTTTTACAAGAAAATGGCTAAATG
>JBHHXN010000100.1:0-18801 GCA_046757025.1 bacterium | reverse complement strand
TATTGAGATATTAATTGATTATTTTCATTATAATTAGGTATTATCGAAAATTGAAAAACGATTTTGTAAGTCAACAGCTAAATCCACATATTATGATCTAGTCGAAAAGATTTGGTACAAAGGAGAAAGGGCATGACAACCGCACAAAAACTAAGCAAACAAATTCAACAACTCCCGGAGCCATCACGCAAAGAGGTTCTCAATTTTGTCGAGTTTCTGCTAAGCAAAAAGAGGCAGCAGGCCAGACAAGAGGATTTGGAATGGTTTGACCTTTCCCTGGCTTCGGCGCTTCGCGACCTTGAAGAGGACGCGAACGGACCTACTTACACCGAAAGCGACCTTATAGAAAAGTGGCAATGAAAGAAGCCGGTCAAATCGCTCTGTTACGTTTTCCGAAAACCGATCTAGCTGACGGGAAGCTTCGTCCGGTTTTGTTGCTGGCACGTTTACCAAATCGGTACGGCGATTGGCTCATTTGTATGATTTCATCAAAAGTACATCAGTTTATTGAGGAGCTGGATGAACTAATTGCCTCAGACGCTAACGACTTCAGGAAGAGTGGTTTGAAAAGCGAAAGTGTTGTTCGAGTCACGAGACTCGCTGTCGTCTCCAATGACATTCTGGTTGGACCGATAGGTCAAATCTCTCACAAACGACTTAGCCAAATTCGAAAAAAGCTTTCCGAGTGGATTCGAACCGGCGAGGTCAAGTCGAAACCATAAGCGTAAGAAGAGGATATTTTGGATCTTAACCTAAAAAACAAAGTCGTGCTCATCACCGGCGCCAGCCGCGGCATCGGCAAAGCCATCGCGCTGGGGTTCGCAGCAGAGGGAGCGCGGCTGAGCATCTGCGGCAGAACGCCGGCGACCCTCGAATCCGCAGCCAGTGAGATCAAAGCGCTTGGAGCCGAAGTGTTCGCCCGTCCCACTGACGTCACCCAAAGCGTCCAGGCCGAAGCGCTTGTGAAGGAGACGCTGGACAGATACGGCCGCATCGACGTGCTGGTGAACAACGTCGGCGGCAGCCGCAAGACGCCAACTCTGGAGCTCACTGATGAGGAGTGGCACGAGCTGCTGGATCTGAATGCGGTTTCTGCGGCACGCATGAGCCGGCTGGCGATTCCGACCATGCTGCAGCAGGGCGGCGGTGTGATCATCATGATTTCATCCATCTACGGGAGGGAGAGCGGCGGACACATCACCTATAACGCCGGCAAAGCGGCGGAAATCAGTCTGGTGAAATCCCTGGCGCAAGAGCTCGCTCCCAAAAACATTCGAGTGAATTCGGTGGCGCCGGGCTCTACCCTGTTTCCCGGAGGCAGTTGGGAACGCAAGCAAAAAGCCGAACCAGAGAAAATCGCTGCTTTCATCAAAACGGATTTACCGCTTGGACGATTTGGCCGGCCGGAAGAAATCGCCGATGTGGTGGTGTTTCTGGCATCCGAACGGGCCAGTCTCGTCACAGGTGCCTGCATCAACGTGGACGGCTGCCAGTCGCGGTCGAATATTTAGTAGTGCGATTCCTTATTATCATTGCAGTCATTGCGAGGAGTGTAACGACGAAGCAATCTCCTGATATTCAGCAAGTTAGGAGATTGCTTCGTCCCGCACAAAACGCGGGACTCGCAATGACAATTTGTTGTAACATTAATTAGGAAACGTTCTATTAGTTGGCTTTAAGACTGCTTAAATGACAAAAACAATTAGCTTCGATTTCAATACTAAAATCAGTCTAAAAATATTTCTGGAGGTGTGAAAATGATTCACCTTTGCAAACGTTTTAGTTCAAGTAAAACAAACGGCTTTGAATTCAGGCTTACTATCAAATATCTACTTGTGACGTTTGCGATCCTGGCTGTATTCAACAGCGCCTGTCGCAAAGAACCTGCGGTTAATTTAAAAAATCTACAGGCGGTGGCTGATCGAGTTGGCAAACAATACGTGCCGGACAAAAGACTGGATGTCTATGAAATTCAATTGAAGTCGCAAGGTGACCAGATCGTTGTCACCGGCGAAGTGCTCAACCGCGATCTGCCAGCCATCGTACTGGATTCCCTGCATCAGGCCGCCGGAGAGGTGGCGCTTGTGGACAGCATCGTGGTGCTGCCGGAAGCCGGCGTAAAAGATCGGGCTTTTGGCATCGTGAACATCAGCGTGGCAAATTTGCGCCGCCAGCCCAAATACCAGGCAGAGCTGGTAACACAATCCCTGCTCGGTACAGTTGTTCGCATTTACAAAGAGAAACGCGGATTTTATTACGTACAGAATTGGGACCGTTATTTGGGCTGGGTCAACAAAAGCTCGCTGGTGACCACGGATTATGTCAGCGCGCTGAAATGGCAAAATGCCCCGCAGGTGATGTGCGTTTCCAATTACGGTCAGGTGCGCAGCCAGTCCGGCGCCTCTGACGATTTCCTGGTGGATTTAGTGCCAGGCGCGCTTTTAAAGCGATTAGAAAAAGGCTACAACTGGTACAAAGTCGAAACGCCGGACGGCCGAGTCGGATACGTTGACAGCGATTTGGTGGCGGAAGAAGAATCGGTTAGAAAGATGCCTCCCGCCCGAGAAAATATCATCCGCACTTCCAAACGCTTTTTAGGGGTGCCGTATTTGTGGGGCGGGACCTCGGCCAAAGGATTCGACTGTTCGGGTTTTGTGCAAACCGTTTTTAAACTAAACAACCTGGCCCTGCCGCGCGACGCCAGTCAAATCGCCCGCGAAGGCCGAAACATTCAGACCGGCGATCATTTTGAAAATCTCCTGCCCGGCGATCTGTTGTTTTTCGGACCCGACTCCAGCCGCATCACCCATTGCGGCATTTACATGGGCGAGCAATTTTATATTCATTCTTCTGGTTCTGTGCACGTCAACAGTCTGGACAAAACGCATCCGCTGTTCAATGAATATCGATTTAAAACCTTTCGCAAAGCCAAGCGAATTCTTTAAAACATTTTGAGAGTTCATTGCAGATTTAAGGGAAAAAACGTTAATCAGACTTAGTGAATTAGTCGAAATATCAACTAAAAACCAAGCACGCCACCATTGTCATCCCTCAACCGCGGGATCTTTTTAATAAACAGCATTTTACTTCAAAACTAAAAAGATTCCTTCTGAATGACATAGGCAAAGTTTTGTGAGTTTTCACACTGGCTCTAAAGCGTGGACAGCAGATTCTCAACGACCCAAATCGTTGGCAAGAAAATTTAAGTTCAAATCGCTCAATGATGGTGTTCTGGATTTCAATTAATAAAGCGGCAAACGAACATGATTTTTCATGATTCTCATGAATTCTTCATACCAGAGAAAGTCAATGGTTTTCATACTGGTGCAAATGGATTCAAGCTGCACTGTGAGATCATCGAATTGCACTTGAAACACACCTGGACCATCGCCCGCGGTTCGAGTGATTCGAAAAAAAATGTTTTTGTGACTATCGAAAAAGACGACGTCACCGGCTATGGCGAAGCCGCACCCAACATTCGCTACGACGAAACCGCCGAATCCTGTGCGGCAGTCATCGAACGTGCCCGCCCTTTGTTTCAAACGCACGATCCCTGGCACATTGTGGATTTCTGTGCCGCCATTCAGCGGCTCGATGCCGGGCAGTCGGCTGCCAAAGCCGCGCTGGATATGGCGCTGCTGGACTGGATCACCAAATCGCTTGAGCTGCCGCTTTTTAAATATTTTGGGCTGGATAAAAACAAAACGCCCGTCACCACTTATTCCATCGGAATCGACACACCGGAAATGATCCAGCAGAAAATTCAGGAGGCGGAAGACTACCCGATCTACAAAATAAAAGTCGGTTTAGAAAAGGATGCAGAGATCATTCAAGCCGTTCGCTCTGTTTCGGACAAGCCGCTGCGGGTGGACGCCAACGAAGGCTGGCAAAGCAAGGAAGAAGCGCTGGAAAAAATCCGCTGGCTGCAAACGCAAAACGTCGAGCTCATCGAGCAGCCGCTGCCGGCGGCCATGTTAGCCGAAACCCGCTGGCTGCGGGAACGGGTGCAGATTCCGATCATCGCAGATGAGAGCGTGAAAAAAGCCAGCGACATTGCAAACCTCGCCACTGCCTTCGACGGCATCAACATCAAAATCATGAAGTCGGGCGGCTTGCAGGAAGCCCTGCGCATGATCTGGGTAGCAAAGTCTCTGGGAATGAGCGTCATGTTGGGGTGTATGGTGGAAAGCTCGCTGGCGATTTCAGCGGCGGCCAGTTTGTCGCCCCTGGTGGACTTTGCAGATTTGGACGGCAACTTGCTGATCAAAAACGATCCGTTTGCAGGCATTCAAGTCAGAGATGGCAAAATCATGTTGGTTGACAAGTCCGGGCTTGGCGCTCAACCGCGGTAAAAATGACTAGAAGTAAAGAAAGTCATTGAATATATCTGAAACCCGAGTTCGGAAATTGAACACGAAAGCACACCGAATTACACTGAATCGAGAAAAAAGATTACTGGAATTTGCAGAAACACGCAACAAAATCAGCTCTTGTTTTCGATACTCATGGGTGATTTTAGGGACAGCAATAAATAAAACAAATCTTGATTCTGTGCTTTTCAGTGTGCTTCGGTGTTTTAATTCGACTTTTCCGAATCTGGATTAAAAATGAGCAAAGAGTGGTTGTGCCATTTCATAAAGGCAAAACCCTGCATCCAATGATTGTCAAACTAATACTCAAATCCATTGAATGCGAGAATAGATTTGTGTAACGCAAAGACTCGGCTGTCAATTCTCTAATTCCCTTCTTCTAACCCGTAGTGCTTGATCTTCTTGTGCAGATTCGTGCGGTCGATATCCAGATCTTTGGCAGTCTGGCTGACGTTCCATTTGTTTTTGTTCAGCGTGTTTAAAATCATTTCCCGTTCCACGTTCTCTTTTAATTCTTTTAAAGACAGGCCTGAAGTCATTTTCAGCGACGACTGCAACGAAGGCGATTGAATATTCGCGGGAAGATCGCTCACATCGATGGTATCGTAGCTGCACATGATCATCATGCGCTCGATGACGTTTTTGAGCTCGCGGATATTTCCCGGCCAGTTGTAATTTTGCATCATTTTCAAAGCTGCCGTCGTGAGCGTTTTTTTGCGAACGCCGTTTTCCTGACTGTAATTCTCTAAAAAATAATCCGTTAAAATCTCCAGATCTTCTTTGCGCGCCCGCAACGGCGGCGACTCGATGGGCACCACGTTTAAGCGAAAAAGCAGATCTTCCCGAAATCGGCCTTCTTTTACTTCTTTTTCCAAATCTTTATTGGTGGCGGATAGTACGCGCACATCCACCTTCTGGGTTTTATGTCCGCCGACTTTTTCAAATTCCCCTTCCTGCAAAACCCGCAGTACTTTGGCCTGCACCTTTAAACTCATGTCGCCGACCTCGTCCAGAAACAACGTGCCGCCGTCTGCCCGGCTGAATTTTCCCTCACGTGTTTGATGAGCGCCGGTGTAAGCGCCTTTTTCGCTACCAAACATCTCACTCTCAATGAGCTCGTCCGGAATGGCTGCACAATTAACTTTGATAAAAGCCCCTTTTTTGCGAGCGCTGTTTTCGTGGATAGCACGGGCGATGAGCTCTTTGCCAGTGCCGCTCTCACCGAAGATGAGCACCCGACCGTTGGTTGGCGCTACTTTGGATATCTGCTGCAGGATCGCTTTCATGGCCGGACTCTGCCCGATCATGGCGTATTTACCCTGCACCTGTTGTCTGAGCAAAAGATTTTCTCGTTGCAGGCTGCGATTCTCCAGCGCGTTTTGAATCGAGATGAGCAGCTTTTCTTTGGAGATCGGTTTTTCGATAAAATCAAAAGCGCCTTCTTTAGTAGCGGTCACGGCATTTTGCACGGTAGCATGGCCGGAAATCATGATCACCACCACCTCGGGAAATTTTTGATGCACCTTTTTCAGCAATTGCAGACCGTCGGTGCCGGGCATGACGATGTCTAACAGCATCAGATCGATTGAGCCCGCATCGAGCATTTTAATGGCCTCTTCTCCGTCGGGCGCGGTTTTCACTGTGTACCCTTCCCCGCTGCAGATCATTTCCACAGATCGGCGGATGTTTTTTTCATCATCCACGATTAAAATAGTTGCGGTAGTCATATTTTTATTATCTCAAATAAATAAAAGTCAGGTTTTGATTATTATCAAAGGGTCATTTGTCATTCGTTATTTGTAATTTGTCATTAGTCATTTGTGTGTCGGCCTAGAAGCTTGGCCTAAAAGTATATTTTCTTTGCGAAGGCGTCCCCACCGAGCGAGTTTTACTCCGGACTCTGCGCCCCAAAACCCTCGGCGAGACGCCTTCGGGAAGTGATTTTGGATTTTTCGGCCAAGCTTCCAGAAATAGTTGATAAAAATTAGTAGTAGGAGTTCTTCTAATTTCATTTTCAATCCTTGCCAACACAATAACTTAATGACCCGGTAACGTTGAAAACAAATGACCTAATGACTTTTTACCTACTGACAGGCAGACTGATCTCAAACGTCGTGCCTTCTCCCAGCGCGCTTTCTACCGCAATTCGGCCGCCGTGTTCTTCGACGATACGCTTGACGATGGCGAGTCCCAATCCCACGCCACTTTTTTTAGTAGAAAAATAAGGTTCAAATATTTTCTCTATTAATTCCTCAGAAATGCCTCCGCCGGAATCTTTAACTTGCAAATGTGCCTGTGTCTTTTGCAGGGAAGTTGAGATGTGCACGTTGCCGGCGCCTTTTTCACGGACGCTGTCCAGGGCGTTTTCGATGAGGTTGATCAAAACGCGGCGCAGTTTTTCCTGGTCAAATTCAAATTCCGGCAAGCTGGCGTCGAGAGCCGTTTGCAGATCGCTATCCGTGTAAAGTTTGCTCACTTCCTCCACCAGCTCATTCAAATTCGCTGTTACCGGATTGAGTCCGGGCATCCGGGCAAACTCAGAAAATTCACGTACCAGCGTGCGTAAACCCTCGATTTCATCTCTGACGATTTCAGAACATTCTTTCAGTAACTCCCGATAGGTGGCATCGTCGCCGGTATATTTGTCTTTCATCTGCTGCACGGTGAGCTGAATGGGCGTTAGAGGATTTTTGATTTCATGCGCTAAAATGCGGGCGATTTCCCGCCAGACCGCCATTTTTTCCAAGGCGACCACCCGGTCTTGCTTCTCTTTTAACGTGCTGACCATCTTGTTAAATGCGGCCACCAACTCACCCACTTCGTCTCGGGATTGCACTTGCACGCGATGCTCCCAATTGCCCGCAGCCACTTTTTGAGTACCTTCCACTAATTGCAGCAATGGCTGCGTAATTTTGCGCGAAAAATAATAACCGATGGCCACCGATAAAATCGCAATGGGCGCATACACCGCAAAAAAGGACTGGATAAAACCATGAGTTAATTGATCCTCAAAAAAATTCAGCGTTTTGAACATTTGGTTGACATCAACGATTTGCTGGGACCCTTGTAAAAAGTTGGCGTCCACCACGGTGGTAAGCACTAAAAAGCCCTGCGGCGCATTGGCTACTAAAATGGGCGCAAAAGACACAATATGTGCCCGATCACCGGGCATGTTCAAGACAGTCGCTTGCTCCTGATTTATCATCTGGTTAAGGTCATTTTGATAAAATTTAGGGAACGCGTGCCCGGTCATGGCGCTATGTGAAAAAAGCAATTGACCCGCTCGACCAAAAATGTCAATTTTAGCTTTTTTACCCAGCGAGTCAAGGTTTGATTTTTTCAATGCCCGGCGGTTATTTTTTGAAACGATGCTTTGCACCCAGTTGGAACGGGCTAACTCCTTTGCCAGCGCCAGGCTTTCAGCTTTAAAATGAGAATTAAGCTGGCGGGAAATTTGCGTGGCGTGTTCCAACGCGGTTTCAACTTTCTTATTGAAACCAATTTCCAGACTTTGCTGCAACAGATTTTTAACCAGAAAATAGATGGGAAACACCGGCAGCAAGGTAATGACTAAAAGCGAAAGGACCAACTTGGTGCGAATTTTTTTCATTTTAAATCATTGAGAAAGAAGGTTTCGGACGTGAACCAGTCTGAACTGTAACGCGAACGTTTTTTCCCTCCCACAAAAAAGGAAACCAGATTACTCAGGTTGAGTTTGAATCCGCTGGCCCGTTCCTCCGACGCCAGATTTTCTTCGGTTTGATTGGGGTCCAGCAACCAGTCGGCGATTTTGGCGCCTTGTTTTGAAGAAATGGGAATAATACCCACGCGGATGTGAATAGAATAACGGTCCTGTGAGGTGAGCAAATTCGCGGCGATCAAGGCGCTCTTCTCCAGCCGACTGCTTATCTTTTTTGCTGTGGTAAAATCCTTGTAAATCTCGGTGCTGTCTTCCGTGTTTATCGAATAGAGTTCATCCCAGATGTCGTAAGAAATAGAATGTACGATTTGCTTGCGTTTAACAAGCTGGTTTGAATTCTTCATGAGTTTGATTTCGATCTGGATAACGGAAGGCAAGCCGCTTTGAATGGTGCCAGTGATCCTTTCTGAAAATAGATTTTGAAAATTTGCGGAGACGGTCAAATAGCCATTCACTAATTCCGGCTTGATCCTTTCTACCCGGAGGGTTTTCTCGTTACCGGCAAAACCTGCAGAAATCCACAGCGCCATGAAGAGGGCGGTGAAAGAAGTTTTAATGAAAACTCTCAAAAAGTATGCCCCAGCGAAATGTGAAATTGAAAATCGCTATTATCTACTTTCTTTAATGGAAATGCAAAATCGAACCGGGTGATACCCAAAACCGGCAGCCGCACACGAAAGCCAAACCCGACCGCAGCAAACAGATCCTCGAACTTCGGCTCCTCCCCGGGCAGCCAGACGCCGCCGGCATCAAAAAAAATGACGCCGGAAACTTTGTGATTTGGAAAATTTTTAGTTGAAATCGGAAATCGGTATTCGGAATTGGTGAGGATCATTTTTGTGCCCCAACCCACGGGCGTGAGGCGTCGATCGGGGTAGCCGCGCACCGAGTTGGCGCCGCCGAGATAGAAGCGCTCATAAAACGGCGCACCGCTTTTGGTGTAGCCGGCCTTTAAATGAAACGCCAGAACCTGCCGCTGCAACACTTTTTTATAAAAACGGGAATCCAAAGTAATTTTGGGGAAATTGCGCTCGCTGCCGAACGCATCATGTGCCAGCTCCAGAGAAAGCGCCCCCCAAAATCCTTTCATGGGATAGATGGGGTTATCCCGTTTGTCGGCATTGAGTATGATTGAAAAAGCCGATATTTTTGTTTTTAAAATATCGCCCTGAATGGCGGCCGGCAGAATCGTCGTTGAAGAATCGTTTTCAGTAATTTTGATGAAGTCATCCGGATCGAAATTTTCAGAGCGAAAACCGAAGTTGACATATTTGAAAAGTCCCAGATTGGCACCCGTTTTGAGTTTCAATCCACCAAAAGCAACTTGCTGATTGCTGCGGTTGAAACCCAGGCGGACATTGCCGGGATCTGAATTGATAAAATGAACAAAATCCAGGTTGCCGCCAAACAGCTCCACATCCAGAAAAATGCGGTTGTCGAACAAACTGCAACTGTGAAAGCCCAGGGACAGCTTGCTAATGCGATCCCCCAGGTACCAGCGCAGACCCATCAGATAGCCGCGGCCGAAAAAATTATCAAAGCGCAAACTTGCCGGCACAAAATACCAACTACTTAAGTCGCTGTGTCCGCCTTCAAACTGAAAATAGGGCCAGCGGCGCTCTCTCACTTCGATGACCAAAATCAGCTTGCCTTTGGATGATCCTGGCCGGGTGTAAAAATCCACCTCCTTAAAAAAGTTGGTGCGCAGCAGGCGTCGCTGGTCGGCAGCCACCAGCGCCGGGTTGATGACTTTACCCGGCCGGAGGGTTAAGTAACGATAAATCACCTCCGGCCTGGTTTTGCTGTTGCCAACGATTTCGATTTTTTCCACCACAAGCTGGCGGGTGGAATCGGCCAACTGAGCAAAAACGTCGGAAGGTTGGATTGTCCCAAAGCAAATCAACGCCATCAGGAACAAAATCCAACTCAGCGTGGAATTCTTGCGATTTGAAAAGCCCATAAAATTGTTTTTCAAGGTTTCTCCTTACACACATGCCAGCGATGATGACGGCTGGCGGCGGCATCAGAAATTAACTGCTTTCCTGACGTAGAATGGCCACCACCGCAATCGAGTTTATTTAGCCGTTTCCTTGATTATAAAACTAAAAAAGTTCGAGGACGGAAAAACAACTTATCATCCATTTAGTGAATCGCGACAGCATGTGTGCCAAAAAACAACACAATTTAAGTGAATCCGTGCCCAAGTGCAAGGAATAAGTTGAATAAAAAGAAAAGATTTGCAATCATCAGGCCGTGAAAGATAAAAATCACAATTTCTTCAATTCGCTACTGAAAGCCCATATACCTCCGATATTCTAAATTAAATAATTTTTTTAATAGGCGAATACTCAACTATTTTATTCATTTAACGAATGCTGAAACATGGGACGCGTGAGCGACGCCAGAGAGCGCCTGATCGAGACCGCACAGAAGCTAATCTGGGAACGCAGTTACCGCGACGTGGGCGTCCATGAAATTTGTCAGCGGTCGGGGGTGAAACCGGGCAGCTTCTACTACTTTTTTCCCTCCAAATGTCACCTGGCGATTGCGGCATTAGAAGCCGGCTGGCAACAGGTTCAAAACGAAGTTCTCGATTCCGCATTCGCCATGAACTACTCACCGTTAGATAGAATCACCCGGCTATTTCAGGTTTTGTACGAAAGTCAGTCCCTTCGGCAGCTCAACCAGGAGCGGGTTGTGGGCTGTTTGTTCGGCAGTTGGGTAGGCGAGCTCGGCGAAGAGGACGAAGCTATTCGCGCGAAAATCAATGAAATTTTTTCGGGGATTTGCAAATATTTTGAGAGCGCCCTGGAAGACGCCATCGCCCTGGGTTTGCTGGATCTGGAGTTCGAAAACGTCGCCGCCAGCGCCAAAGCCTTACTGGCATATTATGAAGGCGTGATGTTGCTGGCGCGGGTAAAAAACGATGCGGAAATCATTCGAACTTTGACAGCGAACGCGTTAAAACTGATTGGCGCACGCAACTTTGAAATGGTCATGGAATCGTAGTTTATCTATTTGGCAAGTAACTCAAGAAAGTCCCGCCTTCAGTCCCCTGCTCCGAAGCCCTCACTTACGCATTCAATACTGCATCAATTTCGACCCGGCCTGATAGAGTGTCCGCAGATACTCCAGCAGCTTTTCTTCAGGATTGGTGGCTTTGACCAGCGTCTCGTACATCATCCGCGCCCCTTCAAAGCCGGCGGTGTTCCAGGTAACATCCGCGGGCAGCGCCGTATCTTTGAGCTTTTCCGGCATGGGATAAGCAGAAATGTAGAAGTAAGGAGCGGCGATGGTTTCATCGCCGCTGGAAAAACCGAAGCTCATTTGCTCATCGGCATAATCCCGATCATCCGGATCGACTCCGGAAACCAGTCGGCCGGAGAACCACACAAAGGCCAGGTCAAAATGATGCGGCCACAAATTGACGGGACTGGTTTCTCGGTGCATCCCGGCTTTAAATTGCTTAAAAATGACGTCGATCTGGCTCACAACCCGCCAGAAACGCTGCGCGGCTTCCGGTTCATAGCTGCCTGGTGCGGTCTCCTTGAACAAAGAGTTATCGATCTGCGGGTGGATGCCCACTTCCGACAAGGCGCTCAGGGTTTCGTCCCAGAATTCACTAACCGACTGTCCCCTCAAACTGACCTGCTTTTGCTGGCCCTGGCCTGTGGTGATCCGCAGTTTGTGTTCGGTGAAATCCAACAGCATTTTAAACGAGACAAAGTCAAGCTCTTCTGCCACCGGTATCGGTGTGGTGGTCAATCCGGTCACGTCCGGCCGCAAATTGATGTGCCACCAGTGTTTTTGCACCGGCGTAAGCGCCCCCCGAATTTCGCCTAAAACTTGAGTATATTTGTGAATGGTGTCGCGGGTTGCCTGCCAACCGCTTAGCGGCAGGGCAGGAAAATCGAATTTTGCCATCGCGGGCTCCTCTCAGATAACTTTCTTTAAAATGTAAACGGATTAAATTATGAACACCAACTCAATACAAACTCGTTTTGGGTATTCATACGATATGGCTATCTTTCAAATTCTTCAATTAAAAGTTCAGGATGGTGCCGGGGTAATCCTAATCGATACCAGATAAAAGGAAACAGGGGATTGGGCAGCCAGTAAAGCCAGCCGAGATTCGGGATTTTGCTGCCATCCTTCAAATGTAAATCCATCCAGACGTATAAAAATTTATAAACGCACAGGCCGGGAATGAAATTGGGTTTGAAGCCATCTACCAACAGATATTTTCTGCGAACATACAGGTTGCCCTCAAATGGCGTGATGCCCCAACCTTTCGGCCCTTCGGCCAATTTTAACCCGCTGGCACGGTGAGTAATTCGAAAAAACTTTTGCGGTTTGTTCTTCATATTTATTTCACACAAATGTCCGGTCAGATCAGTTCGGCATCGGTGATGATTTCCACCATGGCCGGGCCGTTGTACTCAATCGCTTTTTGAAGCGCGTCCTCTATTTGCTTGCGGTCTTGCACTCGAATGCCCAGGGCGCCGCAATTTTCCGCAAACTGCGCAAAATTGGGATTGTGTAACGAGGTTTGCCAGACATCCCAGTGGCCGGCGCGCTGCTCTTTGGATATTTTACCCAGCTCGCTGTTGTTCAACAAAATATGCTTGATGTTCATTCCATATTTGACGGCCGTGGTCATTTCCATAGCGTATTGCCCGAAACCGCCGTCGCCGGTTACAGCAAAAATGGCTCGATTCGGCGCGGCAGCCCAGGCTCCCATGGCCGCAGGATAGCCGAATCCGATGGAACCTAAATATCCCGACATGATAACCGATTGCGCTGTGCACTCGAAATATCGTCCGAATGAGTAAGTATTATTACCAACATCAACGGCCATGACCGCATCGGTTGGCACCAACCGGTTCATGGCCGCAAATACCGAAGCCGAGTTGACCCCTTTGCCGCGATCATCCTGCAGACGCCGCTCCTTTTCCATGCGCCAGATCTGCCACCGCTGAGCCACTTCGGCGGTTTGATCGGTGTTGGACATTTTTCCCGGCAGGCGCTGCTTTAACGCCGCCACAACCGTGCCGATTTCTCCCCACACCGGCGCCGTCACCGGGTGAAATTTCCCCAGTGCCATGGCTTCGAAATCAACTTGAATGATGGGCTTTTTGGGGGTGATGCCGGTATGATTGGAAAACGACGCCCCGAAGACCAGAAGCAAATCCGCTTCGTTCATGAACCAGCTCGCGATGGGGGTGCCGCTGCGCCCCAGGACACCGCAGGCAAGCGGATGGTGATCCGATACCAGACCCTTGCCTTTGAAAGTGGTGATGATGGGTATGCCAAAATGCTCGGCTAATTTTATGATGGCTGGCATGCTGAAACGCGCTCCATGTCCCACGATGATCACCGGCCGTTTGGCTTTACTCAGCAGCTTGACCGCTTCGTCCAAGGATTTTTGCGGCGGCGACACCTGGAGGGAAGTTACCCGGCCATCGGGTTTACCGGGCTTCACATGTTCTGCGGCTGGCAAAGTCTGGACTTCATCCGGGAAGATCAGGTGGGCCACATCTCTTTTCAGCAGCGCGTTTTTCACAGCCAGATTCATCAGCTCGGCATGCCGGCTGGTGGGCAGCACGGTTTGACTGAACTCGGCCACAGCTGAAAATGCCGCGGCTAAATCCACTTCCTGGAATGCCCCCGGGCCCAGCACCTGTGTGTCCACTTGACCGCTCAAAGCCAGAATGGGCGCCCGGTCCACTTTGGCGTCCCACAAGCCGGTCAAAAGGTTGGTGGAGCCGGGGCCGGCGATACCCAAACAGGCGGCCGGGCGGCCGCTGAGCTTGGCAAAACCCGAAGCGGCAAACGCTGCCGCGCCTTCATGCCGAACGCCGATGAAGGTCATTTTGCCCTTTTCTTCCTGAACGCGCAGGGCGTCTGCCAGTCCGAGATTGGAATGTCCAACCATACCAAATACGTGCGTAATGCCCCAATTGACCATGGTTTCCGCCATGATATCCGAAACGGTTCGGGCATGCGGGGTATCCAATTCAAGACCCACATAAATGCCGTCGTCGCGCACCGCTACTTCATAAGTCTCCACACCGTCGTCATGACCGCCGGGCGAATTGCCCGTGCACGGGTGGAAATCCCAGCCGTGCCAGGGACAGCGCAGCCAGCCGTTCTCGATGGAGCCTTCCCCCAACGGGCCGCCCTGGTGCGGGCAGGCGTTGTCCAATGCGCTGATTTTGCCTTGATAGCAAGTCAACGTCAGCATCTTGTGCCCGGCGGTCACCATTTTTACTCTGCCCTCCAAAAGCTCCTCGACAGCCAGCACCCGGTGCCATTTTAGTTTTCTTTTCTCAGACATCCCATCCTCCATATTTTAAATAAATTAAGCTTCTACAAAATGAACACACCGACGAGTTTTGGGGCTTCAGCCTGCTGCAACCTAAAGAGTCTTTGTGAAATGTCGAAATCTAACCAAAAAACTCATTACGCCACTACTGTCATTCTGGAAGAATCTATTTAATAAACAGCGTTTTATGTCCAATCTAAAAAGATTCCTCCTGAATGACAAAAGCCCGCGATCTGACTTTTCACACAGACTCAAAAGTTTGAGCACGCTATTTTGTGGAAGTTATAACGAATTCATCTTTACAAGCGACCTATTCGGACAGCACCGCTTTTATTTCGGCAACAGAAATATTAAAGTGCGAAGCGTCGTAAATCGTGCGGCCGCCCTTTATCACCAGGATTTGTGGTGATTGGTGAGCTACTTTAAAAGTATCGGCGATTTTTTGGGACAGTTTTTTATTGGCAATCAAATCCAGATAATAAATTTCTATTTTGTCTTCTGTCAAATCCCATTCATTTTCCAGAGCTTGTTTTGCACGATAACTCACCGGACAGCGCGTGCTGTGTTTGAAAATGGCGCACGGCCGGTGTTTTGATTTTTCGATAATCGTTTTCAACTGCTCTTTTGAATCCAGGGTTTGCCAATTGATCATCTTGTCTTTCCGTTTCTTGAAAATTCTCATTCCATTTTCCTATTCATTTTTCAGATAGATTCAAACCGCCATAACGAATGCCGGTTAAATGTGCCATTTCACGATGAAAGGTGGTAAGATCATGCTGACAGAACTGATTGAGATGCGTGTGGCCGCAGGCTCGGGCCATAACCTGCATCAGCTCCACAGTGGCGTTAAAATAATTTTCCAGCCGGCGGGCCGAGAGCTCAATATCGAGGCGCTTGCGGAGAGACTCTTTTTGAGTCGCGATGCCGACTGGACAATAGTTGGTGTGGCAAGCGCGCATGGCCTGACAGCCAATAGCTTGCAGCGCTGCGTTCGATACGGCAATGGCATCGGCGCCCAGTGCCAGAGCTTTGATAAAATCAGCAGCCGTACGCAGACCGCCGGTGATAATCAGCGTCATTTCCCAGCATCCGCGCCGGTCTAAATGCGTTCGTGCCCGCGCCAGCGCCGGAATGGTGGGCACGGAAATGTTGTCTCGAAACAGCACCGGCGCCGCACCGGTGGCGCCACCACGGCCGTCCAGGATCACGTAGTCCACCCCGATTTCCATAGCCGCATCGAGATCTTGTTCGATGTGGTTTGCGGATAATTTGAATCCAATGGGAATCCCGCCGGTACACTCTCGCACTTCTGTGGCAAAATTCTTAAAATCGTTCAAGCAGGTGAAATCCACAAAACGCGGGGGTGAAATCGCCGGTTGCCCTGCGGGGATGCCCCGCACCTGACTTATTTTGCCTACATTTTTATGTCCGGGTAAATGCCCGCCGGTGCCGGTTTTGGCGCCCTGCCCGCCTTTGAAATGAAAAGCCTGGACTTTCTTCAGCAGCTCCATTTTGAACCCAAATTTAGCAGAAGCCAGCTCATAAAAATAGCGAGAATTCTCAGCCTGTTCTTCGGGCAGCATGCCGCCTTCACCTGAACAGATACCCGTTCCAGCTTTTTCTGCGCCGCGCGCCAGGGCAATCTTGGCTTCTTCAGACAGCGCCCCAAAACTCATATCGGAAATAAACAGTGGAATTTCAAGCTCCAGAGGTTTTTTTGCACGCGCACCGATGATTACATTCGTACCCACAACCTCCTCTTCCAGAAGCGGCAGCCGGGCTAACTGCGTTGGCAATATCTGAATATCGTCCCATTTGGGCAGGACCTGAGTACCGACACCCATGGCAGCGATTGTGCCATGATGCCCGACTCTGGATAAGCCATGTTTGGCCAGCTCATGAATTTCAGCGGTTTTGGGTTCTTCTTCCGCCGGCTGTGTGGCTTCGTAGAGTCCCAGATATTCGGAACGGTTGTTTACCTGAGGATTTTTTTCCTCAAAGGCCGCTATTTCCTCTTCGTCGATCCACACTTGACCGTCTTCCACCACCGCGGTGAATTTGTGCAGCACCTCGGCGTTATTGTACTCGCTGACGCCGGTGTCGTAGCGATAATCCCAGTCGTGCACTCCGCATATCAGATTATGGCCGTCGATGATTCCATCTGCCATCAAAGCGCCGCGATGCAAACATCGCCCGTAGAGCACGGACACGTTGTCATCGTAGCGCACGATCACCAAATCGGTATTTCGCACCAGCGCGTATGCCGGTTGTCTGTCTTGCAATTTATCCCACTGATAAATGGCTGTTTTCTTTTGCATATAAATCTCCGCGAATAAATATTCACTACTGTACAAATTTTTCTTTCTACAGTATTCCCACAGGTTTTAGCAGGTGTCCAAAACTTCACCGCCACCAGGATGCCTGATAAGCGTGTGCTCACCCGCTTAAAGCGGGTAAGCATTCGGGCAGGACATTTTGTATCAAAAACAACAACATTCAAAAAGCACTGGCAACAAGAAAAAAAATAAGACGTATTGAATCACAGCATAAACAATTTGTAATGTGGATAAATCTTAAAATACAAATTTGATTTGAGAAATTCAATTCCTAAAGCGCTGACAACAGAGATTTATTAAGTGCCCATTTTGAGGGAAAGGGAAAAACAGAATATTTAATTTTAACAAAGAAAGGGGCTTTGGTTAGAAATTTAAAAAACAGGGTCAACCGCTAACTGAGACGCTCTATCTGAAAAAACATGAAAACGCTTAAAATGAAAAATGATAAAGACAGAGTTAATTCGTTAGATGGATTCACACTTTTCAGCCAGTCAGCTAACCAACTGACTTTTTCGTTGAATTTCATTTTTGCCAGAATTAAATTGTTAACGCTTCCACGATATTCAAAAATGAATTCTGCAGCATTTTTTTCAATTATAGAGGTGCTTTGCACGGACGATTTTCATGGGGATGAAAAGTTAATCAGAAACCAGATAATCACTGGTTATACATGATAACAAAAAAAGGAGAGAGCTAGTGAGAGATAAAACCAAACACTCTTTGATATTTTTGTGCTTTTTTGTTTTTGCAGCATGCGAGAATGAAAAAGCCCTTTTAGAGCGGAATAAAGAGGTTGTCCGAAAACAACATGCCGAAGTTTGGAGCAAAGGCAATTTTGAAGTTCTGGAAGAAGTGTACACATCCGACTTCATCTGTCACTTTATAGTCGGCCCAGAATGGCGTGGTTATGAAGGCGTTCGGGAAGCAGTTTCCAGACACAGAACATCATTCCCTGATTGGACTGAGCGGATAGAAGATATTATTGCAGAGGGTGATCGAGTAGTCACACGATTCAGATCGCATGGCACTCACAAGGGTGAGTTTAATGGCATTACTCCGACCGGACGACGGGTGGAAATATTTGAGGTCGCCATCTACAGAATCGAGGACGATAGGATCGCTGAGCAATGGGGGTTCCCTGATGTAATGGGGCTGATGCAGCAACTAACTGAGACTAATTAGGAGAAGATGGGTAAGTTAGTCTGTCTGGACGGAGCCGAAAGAGGTACTTCATCAAAAATCACTCTGTATAGCTCGAATCCAATGCACCTCAAACAAATGCTAACATTCAACTGCAAGCAAGTGCCTAAGTAAGCAAATTCAGCCGACATGTTTCTCGGGCACGATTTCCAAATTTAGGTAGATTAGAGGGCTATGTGCATCTCCAAAGTTTTGAGTGACGCGCGCGCATGAGTTGCGTCGTTATGTGTGCAAAATGAATAAACGCATTTGTGTTCATATCGCTAATATGGAATGATAAAAACAGTACATTAATACAATGGTTGTAGAGCATTTAAATAAACCGAGCATTTAAACAGGAAATAATAAAGCGAACAAAACCGCATTAATAATTGTAATTGTAACCACTTTTTTGACCTCGTGTAAAGGTCAGTCACTAGAGAATCAAAATGTGGAAATTCTGAATACTGTCTGGGAAACCATGAACACTCAATATTTCGATTCTACGTTTAATGGACTTAATTGGGAAGAAAAGTATGAATATTACAAACCAATTATTGAATCATGTAAGACCAATGATTCTCTTTACTACTATCTGAATCAGATGCTTTTTAAGCTGGGTGTTTCGCATCTTGGGGTTGTTCCGCCCGACGAAGCCGAAATGATTGGAGACCCTCAGTTGTTTCTTGATGGCACAGCAGGAATCGATGTCCGATATCTGAACGATGAGGCAATAATAACTTCCGTTAAACCAAATTCAGCCGCTTCTGAAATGAATATCAAGCAAGGATTTACACTTCTTGAAATTAATGGCAAAACAATAGACCAAATAGTTAAGAAAAGGAAATCTGAGCCCACGCCGCCTTTTAATGAAAGAAATTTAACCTCAAT
>JBHHXN010000099.1:0-18844 GCA_046757025.1 bacterium | reverse complement strand
GACATACTTTCCTCCGTTCGCCTCACTCCCTCCGTCTGGGTACCTTTTTATCATCATCTCTTAAAAAACAGTCACTTATGCAAAGACCGCCGGGCTATATTTTTGGGCAAACGCCTGTGGCACGCTTATTGAGTATGAATAGAGCACGAAGTGCTTGAAGTCAACTCTGGGTGGTAAAAAATGATAGTATTTAGTGGGAAAAGAAAAATAAGACCATCACTTATCCAGGCGCCTGTAAAAACGCAAGCTCATCTAAATTTAAATTAAAATTCGAGTAGGCTCAAATGAGCTTTTCAAGAAACTAGAAAGGAGAATAAATCATGAGACGCTCCATACCATTATTCGTAGCATTTCTTCTATCAGCATCTGTTAGCTGGGGCCAAATACCGCAAACCATAAGCTACCAGGGTGTCCTAACCGATGCTTCCGGAAATGTCGTGGCCGATGGCAATTACCAACTTACTTTCAGATTGTACGATTCTGAAAGCAGTGGCACATCACTATGGTCTGAGATTCAAACCCTCACAACAACCAATGGATTGTTCAATACCGTCCTGGGAAATGTAACTTCTATAGATCTTCCTTTTGATAGGCAATACTGGCTGGGAATTTCTGTTGGCCAGGATTCCGAACTTAAACCAAGGATCAAACTAACCAGTTCACCCTATAGCTTTAATACCCAATCCATTGCGGACAGTATTGTGACAGGAGAAAAGATTGCCAGCGGCGAGGTCGTCAGAAGCATCAACTCGATCACGGACGAGATGACGCTTGCAGCTGGTGCCAATGTAACTATTACCCAAAGTAAAGATACGCTGTATATCTCAGCCACCGGCGGTGCCGCTGGGGGTGTAAACGGTTCCGGGCAAGCAGGACAAATAGTTTTCTGGACTGAGGACTCAGAAGTTTCCGGTGATACTGAGCTTCTCTGGGATAATGAAAACAAAAAACTCGGAATTGGAACATCAAATTTTAAGGAAGGGCTTAACCTTAATGGAAATATGTTTTTTACAAACGACGATGATCGAAAGATCGATGTTGGGCTTGTCACAAGCGGCAGCGGGAAAGACTTAAGCGTAAATGCGGGGAGCACGGTAGGAACCAATGTAAAGGGTGGCGAGCTCTCCTTGAAAGCAGGCTTCGGCGACCTCGAGGGCGGAAATTTGAACCTCGAAGCAGGCGATGCCTCAAACAAGGGAGGAGACTTGATTCTGCGAGCAGGTTCAGGCAAAGGAAACGGTCAAGTGATGATATTTGGTACAAGCATAGGGCTCGTGTCAAAAACCAGATTTAACGATCCTGATCCGGATACGGTTTTTATAGATGCTCGTGGTAATGTTGGTATCGGCACTACCGAGCCTGAAGAAAAACTGAGCATCAAAGGGAACTTACTTTTTGCGAGCGAAAATTCCCCTAAAATCAGAGTTCAAGATGCAACATTTGGAACGGGGACGGAATTGACCATTCAGGCCGGACGCTCCGGTTCATTCGGTCCCTTCAAAGACGGCGGTATCCTAAACTTAAAAGGGGGTGAAGGCCGTGACGTCGGTGGGGATGTCGTGATTCAGGCGGGTCACGGTGACGAAGAAGGCGGTTCTGTTCACATAAAGACTGGGGCCGGACGAATAGGCGCAGGCATTGTAACTATTTCAGGTGAGGTTGGAATCGGGAGGACTCCCGAAGCAAAGCTGCATATCGGCGGGGAAGCCGGCAAAGATGGCATTATGTTTCCGGATGGCACTTTACAAACGACTGCCTATACTAATGGCGGACTTTCCTTGCCTTTTTCCGCATCGGCAAACGCGCCTGACACACCAGTATTTTCCATTACACAAACGGGAAAAACATCGGCACAGATTGATGAATATGGTAATGGCCCTGCAGGTCTTTTCGAAATTGATAACCTATTGGACGAGAGTCCTGCTCTAATGGCTGTTACGAATGGTCAAGGCGTTGGATTGTTAACAAAAATCACGGGAACAGGATTTGGAATTCATTCTATCGTAGAGGGGGTTGGCGGCCCAGCCGGGCTATTCCACATTCTACCTGATAATAACAATAATGACGCTCTTAATGTCTGGACAGCGGGTACTGGTAGAGCCGCCATATTTAGAGCAACAAATGAAGCAAATGACCAAGCTGCCATCCGAATAGAATACGCTGGTACAGGAAGCGCCTTTCAGGCAAATCATGCAGGCATCTCCGGTGCAATTGCCGAATTCCAGAGCAGCGGAGAAACCCAGGTTACAATTGGAAAGAGCGGAGTGGTTACGGCAAACGGGGGTCTGCTTGCAACCAGCGTAAATTTTCCCACCCGCAACCTGAGCTTAAGTTCCTTGAATGCTCAATCAGTGCAAGCTACCAATGACTTGACCGTTGCATACGGCACGGTGTTTTCACCAGCATCAATTCATTTTGTGGAAGGCAGTAACGAACGGATGCGCATTCATGCCGGTGGCAACGTTGGGATTGGCACCGGCTCAGGTCCAAGTAACATTCTAACAATTCAACAAAACTCGGCTACCGACCCGATAGCTGATGGGTGGACCACCTACAGCTCCCGTCGCTGGAAAACCAACATCCAGACCCTCAATGGCGCCCTCGACAAAGTCAAGCGCCTGCGCGGCGTCTCCTACGACTGGAAGGCTGACGGCAAGCATGACATCGGTCTGATCGCTGAAGAAGTAGGTGATGTGATACCGGAAGTAGTGGCGTATGAGGAAAATGGTAGAGATGCTAAATCTGTGGACTACGCTCGCCTAGTTGCCGTGCTGATCGAGGCGGTAAAGGAACAACAAAAAGATATAGAGGAGCTAAGGGAGATGCTGAAGTCGGTTATCTCTGAAAAACATGTAAGCACTGGAGCTATGCGATAAACAATTGGGTGCAATAAGAGGAGCACAAAAATGAAAAGCACGATAAGAAATGTTCTGCTTGTGCTGGTTTTGTGGGGCGTGTGCCTTCCCACACAAGTAGCGGCGCAAAATAAAATCAAAAACAGCGTCTTTGGCAGCGGCGGCACCGTAGTGTCCAACAGCAGCAATCGGATCTACGGCACAGTTGGTCAGACCTTTGTAGGGACAATAGGCGGTGCCTCAATTCTTTTGCAAAGCGGCATCTGGTTCCAGAATATCGACATCATCACCAGCGTGGAGCAAATCGCATCGCCGCTACTCCCGAAAGAGTTTCGGCTGGACCAGAATTATCCAAATCCATTTAATCCCACAACGGTCATCCAATTTGCGGTGCCAAAGCGCTCAAGAGTAAGCCTTAAGCTTTACGACGTGCTGGGGAGGGAAATAGCAACCCTGGTTGATGAAGAATTCCAGCCAGGAGAATATAAAGTCGATTTCAAGGCCAAAGGCCTGGCGAGCGGAATTTATTTTTATCGAATCCAGGCAGAGGGGTTTGTGCAAACCAGAAAGCTCACATTGCTGAAGTAGGTTGGTAAGGCCACTTCTAACGCCTAATTTTTCTCAAAAGGAGGAATCAGATGAGGGGTTCGGAATTTCGGTTTGCATCAGTGGCAACCGCGCTATAGTTGGAGCCTATCTTGACGATGATGCGGGAAGCGCATCCGGATCTGATCGGCCTACTTGGCCCAAACAGTTCAAAGGCCGGTATTTCTGGAACCTTATTGCGGTGGTATAGGAGGACCAAAAAATGAGACTAAAGAAATTTTTTCGAAAAAGAGCGGGAAAAGCCTTAGCTGCATTTTTGACTCTACTGCTCTTCATTTTTGTATTCAACAACCATGCGGTATCCCCAGGCTTTAGAACAGGGGAGGAACCTGTTAGACATGATCCAGATAATCCGGAGTTTGTCCCGGGAGAAATATTGGTAAAGTTCAAGGACGATGTTAATATCCGCCTGCAAAAAGTAGGGGGCACGATTAAGACGACTGATTCGATGATTGATGCACTAAATGCTCGCCTTAACGCTATCGAAATGGAAAAAGTATTCAAGACTGCTGTGAAGCCAGATGTCTATGGCATGATTACGGTTAAAGGCAAAAGGGTAAAAGTTCCAAACCTTTCAAACATTTACAAAATCAGATTTAGTCCAGATGTGGATGTCCTTTCTATTGTCCGAGAATACCAGAAAGACCCCGCTGTTGAGTATGCTGAGCCGAATTACATCTTCTACGTCCAGGAAATCGTGCCAAACGATCCCGATTTTACACAGCAGTGGGGCCTCGAAAAAATCAGAGCTACTGAAGGTTGGGACATAGAAAAGGGCGCTTTCAATGTGGCCATTGGCATCATTGATACGGGCGTAGACTGGATGCATCCTGATCTGGCTTCAAAAATATGGCACAATATTGATGAAATACCAGATAACGGTGTTGACGACGATAGCAATGGCTATGTCGATGATATTAGAGGATGGGACTTCCTGAACATTCCGGCAGGTTCGGTATTTCCAGGTGAAGATCCGGGACCAGAGGACAACGATCCCAGAAGCCTCCACGGGCATGGAACATTTGTCTCCGGGATTGCCGCTGCTGCAACAGATAATGGCATCGGAATCGCGGGTCTGGCCTGGAACTGCAAGATCATGTCGCTGAGAGTAGGGTACAAGACGCCACCCCCGAACCCTAGAGGAGCGATCGTTACGAGCGCTGCAAGCCGCGCTCTCGAGTATGCGGCCGATAACGGCGCTTCTGTTGTGAACATGAGCTTTCGAGGAGGAGGGGGACTGACCTACGCGAGCGCTGTTGATTATGCCTATTCTTTGGGAGTTGTCCTGGTCGGAGCCGCAGGTAATGAAAACAGCGCCTTTGCAGTCTATCCGGCCGCACTGGCCAAGGTTCTGTCCGTGGCAGCTACCGATGAAGCGGACAACAGAGCTGGCTTTTCGAACTATGGAGATTGGGTGGATGTTGCCGCCCCAGGAACAAACATCTACTCTACCGACTTGAATAGCAGCTATGCCTTTGCTTCCGGTACAAGTTCATCGGCACCATTAGTTAGCGGCCTGGCGGCGCTTATCGTTTCACTTTACCCTGACTATTCGGTTGACGACATTTATGATGTCATAAAATATTCCGCAGAGCCAATAAGGTCGGATTTTCCTATTGGCAGCGGCCGGATCAATGTGCTGGCGGCTTTGCAGCTCCAGTTGTCAAGCACAGCGGTAGCGCAGATTCAGTTCCCCCAGGTAAACACTGCTTTGTTTGGACCGATCGACATCACAGGCACCGCTGTTGGCGAGTCTTACAAAGTCGAATATGCTGGCGGAACCTCCATGCCGTTGAACTGGATAGAAATTGGTTCAGGAACATCGGTCAATCAGGGCACACTGGTTAATTGGGACAACACGCAACTAGAATCAGGGTTGTACCAAATAAGGCTCTCTGTCTTCGACGCTAACGGCGTTGCTATGGACATTGTACATGTCTATCTAGAGCGGCAAATGCAGGCTGGCTGGCCAGTATTTCAACAAGGCGGAATAAATGAATCCCTAAAGTTCGGCGATATCGACGGAGACGGAGATATCGAAATTGTCAGTGATGGCTTTGTGGGTGTAAACGGAGCCATCCATGCACGGCACCACGATGGCTCAGTGGTCAATGGTTGGCCGATAATTCTACCCGGCGATTATGTTCTGAGACCTGTTGCTCTGGCAGATCTTGATTTCAATGGTGATTTGGAAATCATTGTGAGTGGAACAGAAGATGATCGATCACAAAGATACCGACTCTATGTCTTCAAAGGTGATGGCCAACCATTTTCAGGAAACTGGCCGCAGTTTGTGCCCGATATCCCAGGAACTCCTACCGTCGGTGATTTAGACAATGATGGCGATCTGGAAATCGTAGTGAGTACGTGGAGTAGCATTGAGGCATTTCACCACACTGGCGACGCAGTTAACGGGTGGCCGATTCAATCCAAGTTCCCGTCAACAACGCTGTGGGACGGTATCGCGCTCGGCGATCTGGATAATGATGGTGATGTTGAAGTTATCGCCAGTGTCTGGCAGAATTCATCTCTTCTCAAGGTTTTAGATGGGGATGGAGCCGACTTTTCTGGTTGGCCGCTAACGTTCAATAGCCAGCTCAGCGCAGCCCCGACTCTGGCTGACTTCGATAATTTCGGCAACCTGGAAATCGCCGTTGGCGCAGAGAAGACTTTTTATATCTTTCATCACAATGCCCAACCATTTGGCGCAGGCTGGCCGCAATCAACTCAGAAAGATATGTGGGGCAGCATTCCGGCAGTGGGCGACGTGGATGGGGACGGTGATGTGGAAATTGCTGTCAATGAGTATGATCGCATGTACCTCTGGCACCATGATGGCAGCCTGCTTTCTGGTTGGCCCATGCAATTCTCGATCAGAGGAACACCGCTGATCGGCGATGTGGATGGAGATGGAGTCAGTGAGGTCGTGGCCGCGGATCGCCAGGAGCGGATATCTGCCTGGAATCATGACGGCAGCGTGGTCAACGGATTTCCGAAGAGAGCTGTCAACATGTCTTTGACTACCCCTGTTTTGCTGGACCTCGATGGTGATGGTGATATTGAAATTGCTTCAGGGACCACGTCAGGGGGCATCTTTGTCTGGGATCTCGATACGCCGTATGATAGAGACAAAACAGCTTGGGGACAGTCTCAACACGACTCATGGAACACCAACAACCACGGTCTCGCTGTTCCGAAAGTAAGGAGATGGTCTGGAACGATCAACCTGACCACGGACTATGTTGTCGATAAATCTGAGATACTTGTCATTGAACCTGGCACCACCATTAAAGCTGAGCCTAAAACAGGTCACCCGCTAAATAAAATAAAAATTAGAGTAAACGGTACCCTGAAAGCTGTTGGCACCAAAGACGCTCCTATCGTTTTTACCTCTAGCAGTACTTCGCCAACCGCCAGCGATTGGACTGGTATTATCATCAATCCTTCAAGTAGCGGCAGCATCTTGAGACACTGCAAGATAGAATATGCCGGTAGAAGCATCGAGTATAACGGATTTGCGAATAAACCTCAACCGATTCAGGTAGACAGTTGTGAAATCTCAGATTTTGCATTAACTGGCATCCACGTGATATTTGGACGAAATACCAACCTGGTCAACAACGTCATTCATAAAGGGAGTGAAGGGACCACCGGTATCTATATTGAAAGGTCTTTTCCAACCGTTAGTGGGAACGTAATTTATGATATCGAAACAGGAATTAGCATTGTCCGCAGTAATGTAGAAATCAACAACAATTTGATATTGGACTACGGCAAGCATGGGATTCGCTCCAGCAACAGCAGGGCGCAAATTGTCAATAATGTGATTTTACCGCGATGGACCTCTGCAACTGGTTATCCAATATTTGAGGATACTTTTCTCCCACAGTGGGAAAGCACTCTGGTGTTGGTTAAGAACAATATCTTGAGCAGCGGTACTTACAGAACGCCCGTTCATAGTGAGGCCAGCTCAACTGCCCGGGTGGAAGTAGGATATAATAACCTTCTCGGCTTTCCGCTCTGCGAGCGGTGTATTAATACAGGAGGAAATCTGGATAACGGCTTTCCAGATTTCAAGAATCCAGCAGCCGCACCAACCGTTTCTGTGCATGACTTCGAACTGAACTCTGGTTCTGTTTGTATCGATGCAGGGGATCCTGCCACTGAGTTTAATGATCTGGAAGACCCAAACAACCCAGGCTTCGCTTTGTCTCCAGCAAAAGGTGGTCTCAGAAATGACATGGGTATCTGGGGCGGAGCGAATTTGCCAGCTCCGATTTTCCAGACAGGTCAGACACAAGGCTCGAGTATTCTTGCAATGGCCAGTAAAACGTCAGGAACAATCCGTACTGAAGAAATGAAAGCGTCTAATAGCGCGCAATACCTGAGATGGCACCACAATTATCTTGGCCAGTATAATGTCTATCGAGCAGGCAGCACTGGGGGGCCGTACAAAAAGTTGAATAGCGCGCCATTGTCTTTGAACCAATACTACGTTGGAAATTATCTGCAAGGTTATTATGTTGTCCGTTCGGTGAGAGACACGATTGAAAGCTACAACAGTCAAGAGCTATTCGTCATCTCGGGGACAGCACCCACGTTTTCAGACAACGGAACCCTATCAGGCACGGACGATTCACAGGACGGGGTTTCTGTTGCTTTCGGTGACTTCAACAATGATGATTATCCCGACCTCTTTGTTGCAGTACCATCAGGTACCAACAAGCTCTATCAGAATAATCAGGACGGCACTTTTTCCGATCTTTCAACCACTGCCGGCATAACAGCAAGCTCCCGCGTAGCCATCTGGGGCGATTATGATAGTGATGGATATACCGATCTATTTGCGCGGCAGCTATATCGAAATAACCGTGATGGAACGTTTTCTGATGTGTCTGGCTCAGCAGGGCTAGGGGAAATCGAGGAATGTTTTGGTGCTTCCTTTGCAGATACCGATAATGATGGCGACTTGGACCTGTTTGTCAGTCAAGTCAGTCCCAACTCATGTCTGTTTTTTGAAAACGATGGCGACGGCACCTTTACTGAAGTTTCGGATTCAGTGGGTCTAAATATCATCGTTGACGGCCGTGAAAGTGCGTTTGCGGATTTTGATAATGACGGAGACTTGGACCTGGTGGTCACAAGTGCCCAAAGTAAGGAAAATAAGTATCTACGAAACAACGGCGATGGTGCCTTTTCTGATGCCACATCAGCGGTCGGGTTGTCCAACGCTAGCGGTGTCAGCGTTGGAGTCGGGGATTATAACAATGATGGCTTTTTTGATATTTTTATTGCCGATTCTTCAGCCAGCCAGCTCTATGAGAATAACGGTGCCGGATTTTTTGCGAACGTTGCTGAATCGGCAGGTCTCGTGGGTAGTGGTGAAAACGCAAAGTCGGCAAAATGGGGTGACGCTGATAATGATCGGTATTTAGACCTATATATCGTCAATTCCAATCCTTCCTCAGCAAACATTCTCTATCGTAATAATGGCGATGGAACCTTTGAAAATATCTCCATAGCATCTGATGTTGGAAATACCGGCGACGACACGAAATGTGCGTTGGCGGACTACGACCAGGATGGCGATATCGACATTTATGTTGCCAGGTCAAGCAATCGGAATGTTTTCTACAGCAACAATGGAAACAATAATCATTGGCTTGCAGTCAAGCTTGTTGGTACCAAAAGCAACCGAAGTGCTGTCGGGGCCCGTGTTATGATTTCAACTGCATCTGGAACGCAGGTCCGGGAAGTGAGTGGCGGCACCGGGTCACACAACGGTTTGGCAGTTTCATTTGGGTTAGGTACTATTGAGCAAATAGATAGTCTGGTTGTCCGATGGCCAGGTGGGCTGGTCAATACCTTAACAACCGTTCAAAGCGACCAATTCATTCAAATCACTGAGGAAGAAACCAGTACATTCACCGACATCGCAGTGAATTCCGGTCTGGATGATCTTAGCGAAACAAACGGTTTTGCCATGGCCGACTATGATAATGACAAAGACTTGGATATTTATGTTTATAACAACGGCAGTAATCACCTATATCAAAACTCAGGATCTCAGAGCTTCAGCTTCACCGATGTAACGACACAGGCAGGGGTGAGCAATGACAGCACCGGAGGTGGCCCAGCTTTCATTGATTACAATAATGACGGCTTTCCTGATCTGTTCTTAGCAAATTCCGGATTGAAGGTACTGTTAGAGAATCAACGGGACGGAACGTTTTTGGATGTTTCGGATAACTCAGGTTTTGTGAATCAGGGAAGCGTTAACGGTTTTGCCTTCGGCGACATTGATAACGACGGTTACCTCGACCTGTATCTGGCTAATTGGAATTCGCCAAATGTGCTGTACAAGAACAATGGTCCACCAAACTGGGAATTCACCGATATGACAGAGAGTGCGGGTGTGGGCTATAACGGCACGAGCCATGGATGTATTTTCGGTGATTACGACAACGACGGAGACTCCGACATTTATGTTACAACCTACACTGGGAATAACCTGCTTTATCGCAACAACGACGATGGAACATTCACTGACGTCGCTCCTCAGGCCGGAGCCAACTTTGGTAACCGCTGTCGAGGAGCCGTATTCGGCGACTACAACAACGATGGTTACTTGGACATTTACATCATTCGCGGCAGATTTCAATCCAAACATGCCAACGTCCTGCTGAAAAACAACGGTCCCCCGGACTGGGATTTCACCGATGTAACTGATCAAGCAGAAGTCGGCGACACTGGAGATGGTACGCTTTCCATGTTTGGAGACTACAATAATGACGGCTACCTGGATATTTTCGTCGCCAACAGTGGGCAGCACCCCAATCCGGAAAATGCGCTCTATCGAAACAATGGACCTCCGGCCTGGACATTTACGGAGATTGGCGAATTGGCCAACGTTCAGGAGCCGTCCTTCTCCCCTGGTGGAGGATTCTGGGATTACAACAACGACGGTTTCCTGGATATCTTTGTAGCAAATAGTCGCGGCCTTAATCTCCTTAACAGAAATAACCGAAACAGCAACCACTGGCTAAAGGTTCGTTTATCGGGTACCCGCAGCAATAAGGAAGGGTTAGGCACCCGACTCAAGGTTGTGGCGGGTGATTTGGTGCAGATTAGAGAAGCAGATGGCAACAATCCGGCTTATCATTCACAAAGCAGTTTGCCGATCTCGTTTGGATTAGGCAAGGCCATCCAAATTGATTCTATTGTCGTGCGCTGGCCATCCGGCCTCGTGGAAGTTTTGACGAGTGCGCCAATAGACAGTACCTTGAATATCACAGAAGGGTTTGCCACGGGGATAGCTGATGGAGACGAGTCCCTATTACCAGAAACATATTCTCTATCTCACAACTACCCGAATCCCTTCAATCCGACAACAACAATCCAGTACACATTGCCTAAGCTAACTCAAGTTCAAATGGGGATTTACAATATCTTGGGGCAAAGAGTGAGAACACTATTAGACAAAAAACAGGAGGGAGGACATTATACTATAGAATGGGATGGAACCAATGGCCAAGGTATGCTAGTAGGATCTGGGATATACTTCATTCGGATGATTGCAGGAGAGTTTGTAAAAACCAGGAAAATGACATTGTTGAAATAGTCCGCTAACCTCCCACAGGTTCAGAGGCTGCGGGAGGATTCCCTGATTGAAAATATTTATTCAAGCACCTCAGCGGATTCTCTGAGGCGGCGTTTGCGAAGCGCAAAGATATATTCATAGTTCATACGTTCTAACTCAGCGATATTATCCGCACTGACCATGCCGCGATCACCGACAAAAATACATTGGTCAATCTGAAAGCGCGATTTGAGCCGCTGAAGCATCTCAACCACCGTTTGAGAATCTTTGCGGCCCCTTTCGTAAATCTCATGACCAATGGTTAAGCCGCTTTTGGTGATGGCTAACGCCAGAATGATCTGATTGTTCTCAGGCTTGCCGTCTCGAGAGTGGCCTCTCTCGGCCATCTCTGGCCCCTCGCCCTCAAAGTAGGTGGAAGTGACATCAAAAAATACCAGGTCAACGCTTTGATGAAAAAGATCCAATTGCTTCTCAAAAAGAACGCCTTCTAATTCATCCCGGATCTTCTCCAAATAATCTAACGGTCGCAGAATCTGGTGATAGTCAAATGACTTCTGGCCTTCGAAATACACCGTCTTCTGCCATTCGGAGAGCGCAAGCTTACTCATCGGGTCAACGCAGCGATTCAGAACCATAAGCTGAGTGCAGACGGCCGCATCAAACTCCACCTTATCGGCAGCCGTGCAACTTCCTCGTTATTGCGCTGGATAACAATCGTCTCGCCTGCTGCCGCTCTGTCCAGATAGTCAAACAGGTGTTTGCGCAACTTTGTTGCTGAAACCTTAATCATAACAGTCCTCATTCTTAATTTCATGTACATTGACATTTTATAGTATTATCTTTGCATTTTTTTGCAAAAAGTATGACATGTTTTCTTTGGAGGATTATTGTGAGATGTGAGACGTCAAACGTGAGACGTGCCCTTCCCCAACACACCATGTTGAGGGGCACGTTTCACATCTCACGTTTCGCGTTTGCCAGTGCGACTTCGCCGCGCTGGGGTGTACACGAACATTGTCATTTTCACAAAAAAAATGTCAACGATTTTCTTTTGAATGAACTTGACGCAGAGCGGGTGAAGCGCAGACCGCTTTCTTTCTTGATTCTCTCCTGCAAAATTTGTATGTTTTATTTTATGAATTGCTCAAAGAGGGGAATCATTGAATGAATTCAATGCGCATTTACATTTCCATCCTGAGTTTACTCTTTTTTGCAGATCTCCATGCTAACGAAAAATACTGGCAGCAATTGGTTCATTATACGATGGATGTTACTTTGCTGCCTGCTGAACACGCCCTTTCCGGTCGAGAAACAATTCAATACACAAATAATTCGCCTGACACACTGAGGAAATTCTACCTTCATCTCTACCCAAATGCCTATCGCAACAACAACACCATTCATGCAAAAGAGGCAAGTCAATACTACCGCAAACTTCTTTCAGACATAAAGGACGCCGGCTATATTCAAATTGAATTTTTTCGGATTATCAATAAGAACAGCGGCCAGCAGGAGAGGTCGCTGAGTGCTTTTAAAGTCGACGATACCATTTTAGAAGCCGATTTGCCTGAGCCTTTGCCTCCGGGCGGCAATTTGACTGTTGAGCTTTCTTTTTATTTGAAGGTTAGAAAATTTGCAGGGCGGGCCGGCTATCGAGGAACTCAATACGACTTTGCCCAATGGTACCCCAAAGTTTGCGTTTACGACGAAAACGGCTGGAATGCCGAACCTTTCCATTATACTGGCGAATTTTACGGCGAATTCGGTACTTTCGACGTCACGATCAACGTGCCCTTCGAATATATCGTGGGCGCAACTGGTAAATTGGTGGCGGGGGATCCCGGCTGGGATTTGGTTCGTGTGGATACATCTTTGTCGAATACAGAATGGCTTGAGCGATTCAAAAAAATCAAATCTGACATGCGCGAACAGTCAAAACGAGGCAGTCAAAGAAAAGTAAGATTTCGAGCCGAAAACGTTCATGATTTTGCCTGGTTGACCTGTCCAGATTTTTTGTACGAATCGGGTGAATGGGACGGCATTCCGATCCACGTTCTCTATCGGTCAGGCGTAAAAAGCCGGTGGAGCAGAACAGTTCCCAAACGATCCGCCAGAGCTTTGGAATGGCTCTCTGAGAAATTCGGCCGCTACCCCTATCCGCAGTTGACTGTCACGCACGGACTTTTGAGAGGCGGCATGGAGTACCCCATGCTGGTCATGAACAGCTCGGAAAGGGAGAGCTTGATTCTGCACGAAGTGGGGCATATTTATTTCTTCGGAATTCTGGGCAACAACGAATGGAAAGAAGCCTGGTTAGATGAAGGCTTTACTTCATTTCAAACCCGCTGGTACATGGAGAGTCGCTACGGGAAGTGGGGATTTGACCGACAGGCGAGCTTGAAACGTGCGAATTGGCTGCAAAAGCACCGTCCGGCAAGAACCAGTCGAGGGCGCAATCGGGATACGGCGCTTTTTTACATGAACTCCGGACACAACGAGCCGATTTCGAAACCTGCACACACCTTTTTGGATGGGGCGGGATACAGCATTAATGCCTACACGAAAGGCGCTTTTTTTTACGACATGCTCAGATATGTGGTCGGGGATGAGATTTTCAAAAAAATTTGTCATGAATATTTTAGCCGCTGGAAATTCAAACATGTGAACAGAGCCCGCTTCCAGAAAGTTTGTGAGGATGTCAGCGGCATGGATTTGCAATGGTTTTTTGATCAGTGGCTGGACAAAACCATGACCGTCGATTACAGTTTAGGCAAAGTGGAAAAACGCAAAGTCGATTCTCTCTGGCAGACGGACGTGCACATCATAAAGAAAGATAACGGCACCATGCCTGTGGATGTACAACTCACGACGAAAACCGGCGAAAGCCATTTAAAAAGATGGGACGGTTTTGAAAAAGTTGGCAAGGTAACCTTCCTGACCAAAAGCCAACCCAAAGAAGTTACTCTTGATCCCGAAGATGCCATTTTGGAAAACTCGCGCTTCAACAACGGTCCTTTAAGAGCGATTTTTCAATTTGAATATCCGAATATGTCGTTTCGTCCCCGAGATGCACTTCTAATTACCTGGCGGCCCAGTGGCTGGTATAACAAAGTTGATAAGACGCGAATAGGCGGAAGGCTTAAAGGCTGGCAGGGCTCGCAAAGAAATGCAGAATTAGGTCTGTGGTACGGTACCGACTCGCAAGAACTGGATTACCAATTCAGATATTCCGGTCAAATCAAGCCATTAGGCGGCAGGACGCAGGGGGTGGTGATGGTTCAGAAAATGGAAGGCCGCTTCGAAATTGATTCATATCTCAGTTTCATTAAGAGTCAAAATTTGAGCGTTCCGCCGCAGCATCGAATCCAAGTGGGCTTTAATCATTCACGGCAGTTGAGCGGAAGGCGGGAGCTTTATTCCCAAAGAGAATTTGATGGTACAACTATATCCACCTGGCAGGTTGGGATTGTCAATAAGGCTTCTGTTCGCTATTCGCTGAATCCGCGAGGTTTTAATTGGTTTACAAATCTATCCTTTGGATTTGATTCGGCGCAAAAAGACTGGGGCAGCGACTTTAATTATAATACTGTTTTTACCGAGTTGAAATTTTGGTTTCCTAAAAACAAAGATGGCATCTTTGTCAGATTTTTTGGCAAGAAAATTCTCGATTCAAAAGATGCGCCCATTCAAGACCTGATTTTTCTTGACGGCGCCAATCCCCGCGACCGCTTCAAACGCTTTTACCTCCGAAGTCAGGGCGCGCTTCCCAACGGATTGCACTATCACTTGCCGGGTGGCGGCAATCTCCGCGGGTATTATAATCAACCTATAATCGGAGATGAGCTTTTTGCTGTAAATGCTGAAGTCCGAAAACAGTTGAAGCCGAAATTTCGGCTCGGGTTCCTTAGCTCGTTTCTCCGCAGCACTGCTCTTGTCGGTTTTGCAGATATTGCCGCCATGGGTTTAGTAGGTTCCAATGAAGATATCTTCGCGGACGCCGGCGTGGGCGTCCGCTTTCAAACACGGCTGCCGGATAACTGGTACACGATTTTCACTGGCGGCCGTAACCTGACCATTCGCCTGGACTTCCCATTTTGGGTGAGCAAGTCTTTACCTGATGAAAAAGATTTTCATTTTCGTTGGGTGTTTGGATTTGAACAGGCGATTTAGGGCAATTTCTCGCTTCATTCATCAACTTAATCTGAGGTCCTGAAGTCGCATATGCTGCATTGCCGTATTCTTGTGTTTGTAATTTTATTCATTAACGTTCCCGCATTCTCCCAACCACCAGCCGACCACCAAAATGCATTTGGACTAAGCTGGGGGCCGCAGGATTATCGCAGCCAGGATCTGATCTTATCCCCCTTAATTTATCGCGGCAATTCTTTGCTAATGGGAGAGTTATTCTACGAGCGCAGAACCAAAAACGGCTTGCACCGGGTGGGATTTGCATTGAGTCAGATAGATGTTCGAGCATCAGATCAATTTTCTTATTTCATTTCAGGTGAACCACACGAGACTTCAAACAGTGAAGCCCTGACGATTCGTCTTCACTATCTTTTTGGCAAAAACATTTTCCGAAAGGATAAAACCGAAATTCTTGTTGGTGGATTTCTTGAGGGCGATTTCAATTATTTGGAGTACCACTTTGGCCCGGTTAAAAACAATGGCACTGTTGTCGCGTACTCATTGTCAGCGTGGACACGAGGAACCCTTAAATTGTCCCCAACCCAATCTTTGAACATTGAGACGGGTTTTCCGCTGGTGGCCTGGGTTGCGCGCTCCACTTTTGCAATTTCCGATGAAGAGCGGTTAAAGGCATTTTCCGATTTTATACACGTAACTAAAAATGGTGAGCTTGCAGTCTTCACCGACTTTCTAGACATCCATGCGCGTATTTTTTATAGGAGATTCTTATCCTCCGTCACACAACTGTTGTTGGCCTATCAATTTGAGTATCTGAAATCTACTAATTTCTTGAAAGCCGCGATACTCAGAAACAGCTTTGAAATCGGTTTTGTATATAATTTTTAAATCATGCTCGGGAAAACGATTATCGTCCTTTGGCTCAGCGCTTTTGTAGCCTTCGGCTGTGAAAATATGTTCTTTGAGAACGAACCAGCCGATTCACAGGTAGAAAATTTCATGGTCCTGTGGACCACGTTTAAGGACCAATATGGACCTTTTGAGCAGAGAAATACCGATTGGGCTCAGGTGTTCGAGACGTTTCGACCGCGAGTCAACGACTATATAAGCAACAAGGAGCTTTACCAAATTTTCACCCAAATGCTTGCAAAATTAGATGACGCGCACGTAACGTTAACTGCGCCACGCCGAGAGCTTTGGAATGCGAACAGAATTATTAGATTGAGGATTGGTGACCCTTTTTTCGACTTAGAAAAAATTACTACGATTTATCTCCAAAATGACTTTGTCGTCTCCGGCCCCTTTACCTTTGGAGTTATTAAAGGTTCAATTGAAGGTAGCAATAACCTTGGTTATCTGCACATTGAACATTTTGAGACATTAGAACCTTCTGTGCTCGATGGTATTTTAGAGTTTATGAAAAACTTCGAAATCATAGGGGTTATCATCGATTTAAGACATAATTTCGGTGGTGATTTTCGCAACGGCCTTTTGTTTGCATCCAGGTTTGCCGATCAAAGAAGGCTTGCTTTTAGCTCGAAAGCGAAGAGCGGACCAGGGCCCAATGACTTTGCACCCAGAGTTAATTGGTACATAGAACCTAAAGGTAATGCTCAATATGCAGGTCCTGTTGTTGTTCTCACGGATCGTTATACCGTCAGTGCCGCTGAAAGAACGGTGCTCGCTTTTAAGGTGCTGCCCCATGTCAGAACCATGGGTGACACAACCTCCGGGGCGCATGGAGAAAAAATTGGTAAAGAGCTGCCCAATGGCTGGTTTTATTCCTTGACACCACAAATAGTTTTCGCCGCCGATGGACTGTCCTATGAGGGTATGGGCATCCCTCCTGATATTTTTGTAGATAGTTCAAAAAGTGAGCGAAGCAGCGACCCTGTATTAGCAGTGGCAACCCGTTCTTTGCTTGCTGACGGCGACCGCTAATTGATTTTGTTTGCGTTTACCATTTAGGATATAAGAATGAGAGCAAAACAAATTTACCTTATGTTCCTGTTTCTTGCGAGCGCCAAGTTTATTTTTGCGCAGACTTTTACCAGAGCGGATACGCTGCGCGGCATGCTGACGTCTTTGCGAACCTGTTATGATGTTACTTATTATCATCTCGATGTCAAAGTCGATCCGGAAACAAAGACTATAGCGGGCAGCAACACTATCCAATTTAAAGTGGTCTCCAATTTTGATAAAATGCAGATCGATTTAGTTGAGAAAATGAAAATCGACAAAATCATGTTTGGTGACAAATCCCTGTCATATGAGCGGGAACACGGCGCTGTGTTTGTTCAATTTCCGGAGAAATTTGAAACTGGCAATCTACATTCTATTCGGGTCTTTTATTCCGGCAAGCCGCAAAAAGCCTCAAGACCTCCCTGGGACGGCGGCTTTGTCTGGTCGAAGGATGAAAACAACAACCCCTGGGTGGCTGTTACGGTTCAAGGAGACGGCGCTTATCTCTGGTGGCCCAATAAAGAGCACCAGTCCGATGAACCAGATAGTATGCTGCTGAGCGTCACGGTTCCAGAGGGTCTCATGAATATTTCGAACGGCCGCCTTAGGAAAAAAACTGAGTTACCCGAGGGCTGGACGCGCTGGGACTGGTTCATGAGCTACCCAATCAACAATTACAATGTCACGCTCAACATCGGAAAGTATGCCCATTTTGATGATATTTATGTCAACGAAGATGGCGATACCCTCACCCTTGATTACTATGTCATGCCCTACAATCTCGATAAAGCGAAAAAACAGTTTCAAGAGGTCAAGCCGATGCTGGCCTGTTTTGAGAAGCTCTTTGGAAAATTTCCATTTTACAAAGACGGGTACAAAATGGTTGAATCGCCGCACCTGGGTATGGAGCACCAGACGGCAATTGCGTATGGAAATAAGTTTCGATACGGTTACAAAGGCAAAGGGTCATCTGAAGTGGGGATCACGTTTGATTTTATCATCATTCACGAGAGCGCGCACGAATGGTGGGGCAACAGCGTAACCTCAAAAGACATCGCCGATATGTGGATTCATGAAAGCTTTGGGGCCTACAGCGAAGCGCTCTATGTGGAATGCATTCACGGGTATGAAGCCGGACTCCAATACCAGAATGGCAAGAAACAGGACGTCCGAAACGACCGGCCCATCATTGGCACCTACGACGTCAATCACCAGGGATCGGGCGACATGTATCCAAAAGGTTCGCTCTTTCTCAATACCCTGCGCCATGTCATCGATAATGACAGCTTGTGGTTTGAAGTAATTCATGGCATTGCCTCAGAGTTTAAGTATCAAACCATCACCACAAACGATATTGTTGAATTTGTGAATTTAAAAACCGGCAAAGATTTTAGTTATTTGTTCGAGCAATACTTAAAAAATATAAACATACCTGAACTGGAAATTACAGTAACCAAAAAAGGAAACAAAGTAACCGCCCGTTACCGATGGAAGGCAGACGTCGCCGATTTTAAAATGCCGATTAAAGTCACAACTTCCAGAGGTAAATTTGAATTTATTTATCCGACTCACTCCTGGCAGACAACCGAGCTCGGCGACATTCACCCTGATGAATTCAAAGTAGCAGAGGATTTGTTTTACGTGGATGTGAAGTTGAGGCGGGTGTATTTGCAGG
>JBHHXN010000098.1:0-19326 GCA_046757025.1 bacterium | reverse complement strand
CGTACATTGAAAGAAACGAAAGCTGCACCCCCTGAATGCCGTGCCCCCAAACCGCCCCGATGACGCCAAACGGAATCAGCGAAAAAATCAACGAGGCCTGAGCATACGAACGGAAGACCAGAACCAGCAAAATAAACATGCCGAGTAAGGCCATGGGAAACGCTCGCTGCATGGACTCGGCTTCTTTTTCTCGGTTGCGGGATTGGCCCTCAAAAGAAATCTGAATCCCTTGCACTTGCGACAAAACTTTCGGCACCACGTCCTCGCGTATCTCATCCAGAATGGGCGGCAAATCGTCGGTTTCATTGGCCAGGTTGGCTTCCACTTTGATCTCGCGCTTTTTGTCCAGATGATTGATGGCGATGATGTCGCGGGCGATCTGGTATTCCGCCAGCTCGCTGAACGGGAACTCCTCGCCGGCCGGCGTCCGGATACGCATTTGATCGAGGAATCCCAGCGCTGCGCGGTCCTGCGGCTGATAGCGCACCCAGACTTTCACTTCGTCCCGACCTCGTTGAAGGCGTTGTACTTCCTGGCCAAAAAAGCCCTGGCGCACCTGACGCGCCACGTCGCTCAAGTGCAAACCCAGCGCATAAGCCCGGGGCTTTAAGGCGATGTTCAGCTCGCGTTTGCCCTCCTGATTGGAATCGGTGATATCTTTCAAGGTGGTAAAATTCATCAACTCGCTGACCATCAAATCCCGGGCTTTGTTGAGCTGCACCAAGTCGTTTCCGAGCAAACTGATGGAGACCGGCTTGCCAAAAAAACCTTGGCGGCCGTATGTGATATTTTGCGCTTCGGGCACCACCCCAACCCGTTGGCGGAGCCGAGTTGCCACCACAAAACTGTCCATGTCCCGCTCTTCACCATTCAACAACTCCAGAGTCAATTTGCCCGTGTGACTGCCGGACTCGCCGAAGTCATTTGCCCCGATTTCACGTCGGATTCCCAGGATAACGTCCTGGTGATCCTCACGCTCTTTTTTAAGCTCTTCGTTCACCTGCCAGCACACTCGCTCGAGTTTAGCTAAAACTGAGTCCGTGTCAGCTTCCTGCCGGCCGGCAACCAGGGAAACGTTGATGGGCAGGGTATCGCCGTCGATGAATGGAAACGGCGTGGCGCCGATGAATCCCCCCTTCAACAAGCCAAAGGTGAGCATAAAAAACGCTACCGGTATGGTAACCGTAACCCAACTGTATTTCATAGCGAATTTTAAAACAGGCCCATAAACCGTATAGGTGGAGGTCTTGATTACTTTTTCGATCTTCTGTCGAAATGGCGGGTCTTCTTTGTGGGGATGCAGTCCTTTAGAATGCGCCAGATGCGCCGGCAAAATGAGAAAGGCTTCAACTAGTGAAAACGCCAGCGAGACCACCACCACCAGCGCCATGTGCCAGATAAATTTGCCTAAAAATCCCTCTAAAAAAAAGAACGGCATGAAAGCGATGATGGTCGTAGCAACCGAAGTGAAAACCGGCGCCAGCATCTCCACAGTACCATCGATGGCAGACTGAACAGCAGATTTGCCGCGCTCATAATGCGCATAAATATTTTCACCCACCACGATGGCGTCGTCCACCAGGATACCGACCACAATGATCATGCCGAATGTGGAGATGACATTGATGGTGATACCCACCATTTTAGCTACAATAAACATGCCAGCGAAAGAAAAAGGAATGCCCACGGAAACCCACAACGACAGACGCAGATTCATAAAAAAGCCCAGAGTGCAGACTACCAGAAACAAGCCGATCAGTCCATTGGTCTCCAGCAATTCCAGTCGCTGTTTCAGGCCGATGGTGCGATCATCCAGGATTAAGGCTTGGACTTGTTTATTAGACGCGTTAAATTCGGCAACGATCTCCTGCGTCTTATTCGCCACCGCAATGATATCCTCTTCCGCGGTTTTATCGACAGATAAAACCACCGAATTGTGATTGTTGTAGTAAGATTTGTTGGGGATGTCCTCCCATTGTTCTTTGATGTCTGCGATGTCTTTCAAATAAATCACCGTGCCGTCCGGGTTGCCGCGCACCACCACATTGTGCAATTCATTGGCGTAGTAACTTCGGCCGTACGCCCTAATCAGGATTTCTTCATCTTCGGTTTCAAACTTGCCGCCGGAAATATTGATGTTAGCTGAGCGCACCGCGTTAGCAATTTCATCGAAGGTCAATTGGTAGCGCTGCAGAACCGCTTCTGACACTTCGATGGAAATTTCGGGATTGGGCAGCCCCGCTACGGCCACCTGAGATATTTCTGAGGTTGCCAGCAATTCATCGCGCAAATTTTCGGCAATGGTTTTTAAGTTAAAAAGATCGGTTTTTCCATAAAGCACCACCGACATGGTCCGAGCTCGAAATTTTTGTTCGAAAATTACCGGCTTTTCGCTGCCTAGTGGAAAGGAGTTGATGCGATCAACTGCATTTTTTACATCGGTGAGCACTTTGTCAACATCTGAACCATAGGCAATTTCAACATTCACCACCGCAAAATTTTCCCGGGAAACCGAGGTGACGCGATCAATGCCTTCGAGCCCGTCTAAATTTTCTTCGATCTTCAATACCACCCCCTCTTCCACTTCCTGCGGCGAAGCGCCCGGATAAGCTAACTGAATGGTGATGATGTCGGCCGGCATTTCAGGAAAGATTGAATATTTGAGTTGCATAAATCCCAACAATCCAAATCCCAGGGTGCTGAACATCAACACATTTGACCAGACGAGATACCGAATAAAAAAAGCAATAATTTTTCTCATCAATTACTCCCGTGCTCTGGGCTGATGATGTTTCCTTTTGCGAGCATGCCGGGAGCCACCCCCTGAAGGACTTCCACCACCAGCGTATCGCCGCTTTGCACCCCTTGCGTGATGATGGCCGATTCGGTTTCCCGGCGGGCGATTTCCACTTCTCGGAAATCCAGTTTGCCGTTTTTGATCAAATAAACATACTTTTCATTGTAAAGCACTTTTTGAGGAATGGCCACGGCCTGCGGGATGATTCGACCGGGGATTTGCGCTTTGAGGAAAACCCCGCTGTAAATTTCATTGGCCTTATTGTGGTCGATTGAAATAAACACGGGGATGGTCTGCGTGCGCGTATCGATGGCCTTACCCACGCGTTTGATTCTGCCAGTCCAACGGCCGGCGATTTCAGAGGAGCTGAATTTCACCGGCCGGTTGTGATCGATCCATTGCACATCCTTTGCAGGCACCGGTACTTCCACCTCCATATCTTCTAAATTAATGATTTCACCGAGACGGGTGCCGTTGCGCGCGGTGGAGCCCACACGCAGGTCTGTGGAAACGATGGCGCCGGAAAATGGCGCATGGAAAAAGTGCTTATCCAGCAGAATCTCCAAATTGCGCACAGAAAAATACAATTTGTAAACGTTAAATCTTGATAAAAATAATTTGATCTTTTGGTTATTTACTTTGGGCAAATCAGCCAATTTCTGGTCAAATTTACAGTTGTTGAAATAGTTCTGCCAGATTTCAAATTCATCTGGAAAATCCACTTTAATTTCCGGCAGCACCGAGGCCAGCGCATTTAGGAAGTCGCTTTTGGCGCTGTTTAAATCCAACCGCACCTGGCGATCATCGATCTTCAAAAGAAGATCGCCTTTTTTAAACGTTTGCCCGGGCTGGAAAGGTTTTTGGCCCGCCATCAGTTTGCCAGCCACTTCGCTGTACAAAATCACCGGTTGCGCCGAAGTCAGACGTCCGTAAGCGACGATTTCTGCCGGCACGTCCCGAAGCTCCACACGCATGGCATCCACGAGTTTGGGATAGGGCGTGGGCATTTTTTTGGGCGGATCCGTGCGCAAATTCGCCAATATTTGCATGCCCAAGTAGCCGATGCCGATGATGATGAACGGTAGAATAATCAAGGCTTTGCGCTTCATAATACAACCTTTCTTTTCAAAAATTCACTTCCAATCGGGTGGATCAACCCATTTTGACCGATGGCGGTACATTTGCCAGAAACTTCGCTTTTCCGCCCAGTTTCAAATCTGCCGGACAAACACCAAGTCTCGCATAATTCAGAACGCCCGGAGGGTCCGGTTTGCCGATTCTGCACAGTGGATCCATTTATATTCCGGCGCCATCCGGAACACATCGTCATCCTCGTTTTCTCGTCCCAGATTTCGAAATGTTATATCACCTGAACTGATGTAATTTAAAACGGTGCTTTTTTGAGTCAAAACAATTATTCCCACATGTGGATACCGGATTCTCATTCTCACATGGTGAACGGGTTTTCGCTAAACACATGCGGGGATGACGTTCCCTGACAAAAAACGCTCCATTCAAATATCTTATTAAAATACGATTTTTTCTGAAATATTAAACCTTAATTTGAACACACTGCCGAATTCGAAGTGGATTTTATTCTATTTTTAACGGCTCATATTCTTCAATCAGCTTGATGTCGGCGGCATTGACCGCGTTGAAATAATCCCGCCAGTCCTTATCAAAAAACGCATTAAATTTATCCAGCACTTCCTGAATGCTGTCTTCGGCTTGCTTGACCGCGATGCTTTCGGTTTCGCCCGGCGCCTCCATGGAGGAGCGCAGATACGAAAATGCCGAACGCAATTTCGCGCTGACAATATTGGGATCCCGGCGGATGCCCTGGACTTCACGCGGGTTTATCAGCTCCAACAGGGTTTTGATAGAATCCTGCAGAGCCTTGCCCTTTTTCTTCAGATCTTTGGCGGCGTCGTCTTTGCGCTCTCGAATTTGTCCCGTAATCAAACGGATGGTCTTTTGTGCCTCACGCAAACGATCTGCCGCGTCGGTGGCCACTTGCACTTTTTTCATCAGCCGCTCTATGGCACCAAATCGCTTTTGCAAATCGAAGCGGGCGATTTCCACGCGCGGATCCAATTTCACCTCCACGGTGGCGGAGTCTACATGGCCGCCGTTGTGAATGCGCACGGTGTAAGTGCCGGGCATCACCGGCATACCGCCGCGTTCGCGCGCTCCGGGACGCGGTTTGGGCTGCGTGGGAAAACGCACGCCTTTTCGGTCTAGCCTCCAGGTGGTGCGATTGATGCCGGGTTTGGCCGGCGCCCGCAAAGTCCGAATCAACTCCCCGGCGGCGTTTCGTATTTCGATTTTGACGCTGTCCGCTGCGGATTTAGCCCGCTCAGAGTGCGCCGGCTTCCCGCGTGCTTTGCGAGCGCCTTTAACTGTTTTCGCTTTTTTTGCTGTAGTATCGGGATTAAACACAAAACTGATCAACGCCCCGCGCGGGCGATTTTCTCCAGAAAATTCAGCTTCCCCGGCAAATCTGGTACCTGCAGCTTGCTTACGAATAGTAATGCTGGCATCCGGAATATCAAAGACATGGACGGGTTTATTCAGCAGTTGCGCGCCTTTTTGTGCCAGCGCCCGCAGCGGTCGAATGTCATCGAGTACATACGCGGCCCGGCCGAATGTGCCGATCACCAGGTCGTGGTCGCGGGGATGAATGACCAGATCCATGGTGGAAACGGTGGGAAAGCCGGGTTTCCACTTGCTCCAGTTGGCGCCGAAATCGATGCTGACATAGAGACCAAACTCGGTTCCCAGAAACAGCAGATTGGGCGCCACCGGGTCTTGCGCGATGGCCAGCGCATAACCAAACACATCTTTTTCATCTGCCAGGCGTTTCCACGATTTGCCGAAATTCTTAGTGTGATAAACGTACGGCGTCCAATCGTTGCGGCGGTGATTGTCAAACACCACGAACGCTTCGGCTGCCGCGTAAGTAGAAGCCTGAATCTGGGGTACCCAGGTGCCTGCCGGCACGCCTTTGATTTTCTTTACCACATTGGTCCAGGTTTTGCCGCCGTCCCGGGTGAGCTGAACCTGACCGTCGTCGGTTCCCACCCAAATGACGTTTCGCTGCACCGGGCTGGGTGCGATGGCGACAATGGTGGTGAAATTTTCAGCCGCGGTTACGTCGTACGTCAGGCCGCCGCTGTCCAACTGCTTTTGTTTTTCCGGATCGTTGCTGGTGAGATCCGGCGAAATGATTTGCCAGCTATCGCCGCGATCGGGGCTTTTGTGCAGAAACTGGCTACCGTAGTAAATGGTCTTTTTGTCGAACGGATCCGGCGCGATGCCGGCATTCCAATTGAAGCGCAATTGCACGCCATCCGGATGCACCGGCCGAATGAGTTTTTGGGTGCCGGTGACCAGATTATAACGCCGCAAATTGCCCCCCTGGGACATGGCGTAGCCGTAGCGGGAATCGCTCGGGTCGGGCACCACATCAAAGCCGTCGCCAAAAGCCACTTCTTCCCAGTAGGCATTGCGAATGCCACCTGCCCGCCACACCTGACTCGGACCACGCCAGGAGCCGTTGTCCTGCATGCCGCCGTACACATGGTAGGGCATCTCCATATCGACGTTGATGTGATAGAATTGCGCCAGCGGCAGATTTTCCACAAAGCGCCAGGTTTTACCGCGGTCGTGAGAGATGGCCATGCCACCGTCGTTGCCATCCATCATAAAGCTGCCGTCTTCGGGATGAATCCAGAAGGCGTGATGATCCGGATGAATTTTTGATCTTGGAATAAAACTGCGAAACGTTTTGCCGCCGTCTTCACTGACGGTGACGCTGGAATGCAGGTTGTAAATGCGATTCTCATTCTGAGGGTCCACATAAATTTCCGCATAATAAAAAGGCCGATTACCGATGTTTCGGTCGGCAATTTTGCGCCATTTAAAACCGCCGTCTTCGGAGCCATACAAAGCGTTCTTTTTGGCCTCTATCAGGGCGTACACTTTGTTAGGCGCACTGCGCGCTACCGCCAGTCCGATGCGACCGAGCTCGCCTTTAGGCAGCCCGTCTTCGTGGGTGCGTTTTTGCCAATTTTCTCCGCCGTCAAAAGTGATGTACAATCCAGAGCCCGGCCCACCGGACTTGAAAAACCACGGCCAGCGCCGGAACTCCCACAGGGCAGCATAAAGTTTGTTGGGATTCACGGGATCCATGACCAGATCCGCAATGCCGGTTTTGTTGTTCGCAAACAGGATGCGCTTCCAGGTTTTGCCGCCGTCGGTGGTTTTGTAAACCCCGCGTTCGGAGCTTTCACCCCAGGCGGGTCCCTGCACACCTACGTAAACGATGTCGGGATCAAACGGATCGATGAGCAGTCGGTGAATGTTGCGGGAATTGGCCAGCCCCAGATGCTGCCAGGTTTTACCGCCGTCGAGGCTCTTGTACACGCCGTTGCCGCTGGTCTGGCTGTTGCGGGGATTGCCCTCGCCCGTGCCCACCCAGATGACGTCCGGCGTGCGCTGGACGATAGCCACCGCGCCAATGGACGCCACCGGCTGATCATCGAATATGGGCTGCCAGTCGATGCCGCCGCTGGTGGATTTCCACAATCCGCCCGAAGCCGTTCCCACGTAAATGATGTCCGGGTTTGTGTGCACCGCATCAATGGCCGTCACCCGGCCGCTCATGCCCGCTGGGCCGATGCTGCGAGCTTTCAAACCGTGGAGCTTATCCATATCGAGCTTTTGAGCGTATGCTGCACTCTGCATAAAAAACGACAACAAACAAACACACATCAGGATCAGAACATTCCGATTGTCATGCCCTTTCTGTTCAGGATAAATAAAATCCATGATTCCTCCTCTTCGTTGGTAAATGATGGTGTTTTTGCTTTGGAAAATGAATGAGACAAAATGCTTACTTTGAGTCGCCCGAATATTCTTTTCGTAAACAGAGTGGACCTGTTTTACGGGTTTCATCCTTCAAAATTACCATTTTCGTTCCTGCTATTCAACCAAAAAATTATAACATTTTGTAACAGCATTTACCCATTGCGGGGCGTTATCCATCCAACTTCTGGCCAATTATTGCTCGACTTAAGTTTCCAATTGCCCATAATAAATTTTTCTGTTTGCGGAAACTCAACAAATGATTGACAAAATGAATAAATAATGGTAACTTTTTGGCGTGAAATTCAACAAACAAAATAAAATCATCCAAATCTGGAAACAAAAAATCTTCGGTATTCGCAAAACGCTAAATTTCTTTGGACAATTTGAAATAGCCAGTCAAAAAATCATGTTTTAATGATTAACACACCGATTTTTAGCCGTTCATCGAAATGCCGGAACACGACATAATGAGCCGGACCAAGTTATGAACTCAAAAATTCAAAATCTCGAATCGCAATTACAAGCTGTGGGCAAGGAGCACCAGAAGCGGGTCGATTTGCTCAACGCGCTGTTCAGAGAAATCTGGGTAACCGAGCCCAAACGCGCCCAGGAAGTTGCAGAGGAAAGTTTTCAATTAGCGCAAAAAATTGCCTACGACCGAGGGCTGGCTCATGCAAAAACCAACATGGGTTACCTCTGCTATTCGCGGGCGGAAGTGGAAAAAGCCATGAGCAATCTGCTGGACGCCCTGCAGTGGTTTGAAGACCACCACGACCTGGAAGGCGAGGCCAATGCCAACCACGGACTGGCCTTCATCTATTGGGGATTCGGCGATTTCCAGCGCGGCTTTGACGCCATTTCGAAAACCCTCAAAATTTTCGAGAAATTCAACAATTGCGATGGCCGGGCCTGGGCATACAACACCCTGGGCAGCTTCTATTACGACTGGAAAAATTACCAACAATCGCGCGAGCATTTTAAAAAAGCCTACGGCATATTTAGAGACACTCAGAATCTCAATGGCCAGGCGCGTGCCCTGAACGGCATCGGGAATGCTTATCATCTCATGGGCGACCACACCAAAGCATTGGCGTACCAAAGAAAAAGCCTGAAGATCAACCAGTCTATGGAATACTTGTATGGCGAATCGAAAACGTTAAACGATATCGGACTGATTTTTCAGAGTCTGGAAAAATATGAAGAGGCGCTGGAATATCATCAAAAAAGTCTGGTCATTCGCCGTAAAATAAATTATCCCCAGGGGGAAACCACCAACCTGCTGGACATTGGTCAGGTATATCTCAAGCAAAAAAAAATCCAGCAAGCCCTGAAAATTTTACATGAAGCGCTGGTGCTCTCGCAAAAAGTCAAGGCGAAGATCAAGACCAGCAAAGCTCATGAGGCATTGTACCAGTGTTACAAACCACTCGGACAGCTCGAAAAAGCTCTGGCGCATCATGAAAAGTACCACGCCATCCACGAAGAAGTGTTTCACGAAGACACCGAAACGCAGTTTAAAAATCTCAAATCCGCCTATCAGATCGAATCCTCCAAAAAGGAAGCGGAAATCTACCGGCTGAAAAACGTCGAGCTGAAAGCTAAAAACGACGCCCTGAAACAAACGCTGAAGCAGCTCAACGCTACGCAGGCGCAGCTGGTGCAGTCGGGTAAAATGGTGGCCTTGGGGCAATTGGTGGCCGGCATCATCCATGAAATAAACAGTCCCATCGGCGCCATCAAAAGCTCCGTGGATGTGGCCGAACGGGTGTGTGACATCTTAAAACAAATATTGGAGTCCACGGATATTCAAAAAACAAAAGAGCACTATAAAAAACTGATTTCCATTTATGAAATTTTACAGCAGAACAACGAAATCACCACCCGCGGCACCAATCGTATCTTAAAAATCATCAAAAGCCTGAAAAACTTTTCACGCCTGGACGAAGCCACATTTCAAAAAACGCATATCCACGACGGATTGGAGAACACCCTCACCCTTCTGGAGCACGATTTAAAAGACGGCATCATCATCCGTAAAGAATACGGCGACATCCCTGAAATATACCACTTTCCCAGCGAACTGAATCAGGTTTTCATGAATCTTTTGTTGAATGCCATCCAAGCCATCCCGGAGCAGGGCGCCATAAGCATCCAGACCTTCAAAGAAAACGGTCACATTAATATCAAAATTGCCGACACCGGCAAAGGCATTCCAGAAGAAAAAATCGCCCAACTATTTGAGCCGGGCTTCACAGAAAAAAAATCACGTGTGCGCATGCGCACCGGTCTGTATTCCTCGTACAACATCGTTTTAAAACACAAAGGGGATATTCGAGTGGAAAGCAAGGTGGGCAAAGGCACCACCTTTACCATCTCCATTCCCGACAATCTGCATGAAATGGTTGACGGTGAGAATAAGTACGTCAATAGCCAGAATAAAAACAAAGCCCCGGACCCTTAATCCGAATCCGGGGCTACAATTAATCATCGAAAACCTGAAATCGGAATTCAAGTCACAATTTTCTATCTTCTATCTTCCACCCCCATCTACTCCGGCAAATCCAATCCGTACTTATGGCTGATATCCAACGGCGGCATGGGACCGTTCAGCGGTTTGGCTTCCTTCACGTACCAATCGTACCAATCTATGATTCGATAAAGCACATCGATCTGGCCGGTCTGTTTACGGTTGCCGTGCGGTTCGCCCGGGTAGCGAACCAGCCGCACCGCTGGGTGGTCGTTCATTTTCAGGCGGCGGTAAAATTCCAGGCTCTGAGAAGGATGCACACGGGTATCCGCGGTACCGCCATAAATCAAAGTCGCGGTTTTGCTTTGATGCGCCCAGTAAATGGGGCTGCGTTTCAAACTCTGTTCCCACATCTCTTCCAGTTTTTTGCCGGAATGCACGTACAGCTCCTCGTACGGAATGTCGCTAGTGCCGCGCTTGCTGATAAGATCGCTGATGCCCACAAACATACACACCGCTTTGACGTATTTCGTGTAGTACGAGGCGAACCAGGCCGAGGCAAATCCGCCATAAGAACCGCCGCCCAGGCCCACTCGCTCACGATCTGCGATGCCTTTCTCCACCAGAAAATCGATGCCGTCGGCAATATCATCGAATTCCCGCCCAGCGGCTTCGTTGTATCCGATGGCAGCATATTCCAGACCGTAGCCGGTGCTGGAGCGATAATTGGGATAAAATACCGCATACCCCTTGCCAGACAGGACCTGTCCAGGACGGGAATAATTGGACAGCCAGCCGTTGTAAAAGTGCGATTCCGGTCCGCCGTGCACCAGCACCACCAGCGGGTATTTCTGACCGGTTTGATAGTCCACCGGATAGATGAGCAGGCCCTCCACATCCCAGTTATCTCGCGATTGGTAACGAACCACTTCCTGTTTGCCCAGCTTTCGCTCCGCCAGCCAGGGGTTGCTGACGGTTAATCGGCGCAGCTTTTTACCGCTCCTCCAGTAATAAACTTCGCCAGGGCTCTCCGGCGATTGCCCGATAAAGGAAAGGTGCTGAAAATTGGAGGTGGCGCTGGGTGCGCTGAAAATCACACCCTCCTCTCTGGAATTTAAAAGGATCTTGCGCTTACCACCAGACACGTTCACGGCACTGAGTGTGGACCACACTCCTTCGCCAGCGCGGTAGATGAGCGTGTTTTTGTCCTTCCAGCCCACCCAGTTGACGTGACCCCGAAAATTCGGCTCGGTTAGATTCCGGGCTTCTCCGCCGGTAACGGGAATGACAAACGCCTGACTCACGGCATGATCTTTTCTTTCCAAAGCCGCCGCATAGGCCAGATAGCGTCCGTCCGGGCTGAATACGAAATTCCCCAGTTTGCCGGGATTGTCCGTGAGTTGGGTGAGCTTTTTACTGGCCACATCCAGCAGGTAGATTTTTTGAAACATGTATCGGTGGTCCACGAGATTCTTTTGGGTAATGGCTGCTGCAATGGTCTCTCCCTCTGGAGAGAACTCAAAAGACCAAACCGTGACATTTTCTGTGAGCTGGCTGGCGGCTCGGGTTTCCTGTTCGTCTGTTAGATCCAACAGATAAAGATTGCGATGTTTGAGATTTTCTTCAAAGAAAATGAAGCCGTAGCCCTTTTCCGCCAGTTTTTTTTCTCGCTTGGATGGCGGGGTGGTGGCAAGATAGGCCAGTTTTTTCCCGGAGGGATGCCATTTGAAACTCGACACGGTATTATTGGCATGTGTAAGCTGCTGTGCCTCGCCGCCGTCCACCGGAATCATCCACACCTGCGTTTTAGCGTTGCTGCCGCGGCGCGTGCGAAAAGCGATGGCCGAGCCGTCCGGTTTCCAGGCTAATCCCGACACCACCACTTTACCGGTGATGAACGGCCTCGACTGGCCGGTTTTCACGGAAAGCAGGTGCAGCTCGCTGTAGGCACCGCCGGGCTGGTCATCGGCTGTGCGAGGCACCCGCAGGGTATAGGCTATCCAATTACCATCGGGACTGATCTCCGCGCTGCTCACCGATTTCAGCTTGAGCAAATCTGCCGGACTCAAGACTTCGCTGGCAGAACTTTTGGCGAAGCCAATAAATAGCACGAAAATCACCGTCACAACCGACCAGGTCAAAACAAATCGATGAAAAGTGCGATGGGAATGCTTGTTTAATGTTTGGATTTGGCAACAATTCATATTCCTCCTCCTCTCGTTTGGTTGATAAATGATTATCCACGATTTCTGATTTTAGTATAAGGAAATATTTAATTCTTTATGAGATGTGCCCCCCTTCTATCCCGCTCAGCGGAATCCTCGATGGAAAAGCTGGTTATTCCCCCACCCTCGAGGCAGACTGTAGGGGGTGTCCGGACTCCCTTTTCTGAGCACCGAAGTTCCACCCCCTGCAATTTTATAGCGGCTCCTTCAATCGTTTTACGAAATAAAATAAGATTTGCCTTTGAAAATTGCAAATTTTATTGTAAGCCTATCCGTGCCTATTACCTCATAGACCCTCCGTTGCGAGAAATTGTTCAACCAGATGCTAAGCGGGTTCCGAGCTCCTGCGTTTGATGGAAATGACGGTGCCCAAACTGATCAAAATCGTTCCCAGCCAGAGCACATTCATAAACGGTTTCTTGCTGACGTTGATCGAGGCCTGCATTTTGACTGGTACGGCATCGCCGTTAGCGGGATTTCCGAGCCCGTGAAAATCCAGCTGCACGCTTTTTTCGTTGGCATTGATCCCCACCAGCGAAACGCTGGGCTTGCTGCTGTAGTTGCCTGCAGAAACAGGAAACTCGGCCGGTACAGCCTTTCGCTGGTTGCCGGACATCATCAAAGCTGGGGTGACGGCAAATTTTTGCTCCCCCTGAGCGATCTCCAGTTTGGCTCCGACCTGCATGACGCCGTTTTCGGCATGACTGTGCATTTCAAAACTCGTGAAGAGAATTTCAAACCCGTCAAGCTGTTTTTTCTCGCCCTTTTTGAGGTAAAGCTGGACGTGCTCATCGTGTTGATCGCCAGTCCGGGTTTCGATGGGTGAAATATAAAAATCCTGCACCCAACCGTAATCGATAAACGGCTCCCGCATCATGCCTTTATTATATTCAGAATAATAATGTCGGGGATTCGCTACATATTCCGACTCCTCACTGACCACCCGGATGTTCAATTCATCTTTGCCATTTTCTTTTGGGCTCAACCCTTCCAGCAGGAGCTGCTTGCCCAATACCGTGGTTTGTTCGCCCTGAGTGAGCACCACATGCTGCTCCTCGTCGAAATTGCCGGACACGATGATGCCCAGAAACATCAGCGCCACACCCACATGCGTCAGCGACGCGCCGGTCATGCGCCAATTAAAACGCAGTTGCTGCAGCAGCACCTGACCGTTTGAAAAGAACGCAAAGGCAGTGGTGGTCATGAACAACAAAATGACCCCGTCGCGCACGCCTTGCAGAAAAGCAAACACGGCGGATAACGCCGTTAACACCAGAGAAATCGACAGCCGTTTGAGCAATTCTCGGTTAGACGCCCCCCATTTTAAAACGGGCGCAATTCCCAGCAACACCGTCATGGCGATGGCAAAAGGCAGATTCACCTGATTGTAAAAGCTGATGTTGACGTTGGAAGGCTGAGTGAACAGTCTTGAAATCAATGGGAAGGAGGTACCCAGAATGGTGACCAGTCCCGAGCCCAGCAGCACCACCATGCTGATCAACAACACGTTTTCGCGATTCAACTCGGAAAGATTGATGGGCTGAGCCTTGATCTCTCGGAAGCGGCTGAATAAAATCCCCAATCCAAAACCCAGGGTGCCAAGCATGAACATGATCAAATACGCATTGATGCCAAGGTCTTGAAACGAGTGCACAGAAAAATCCGCCAGCACGCCGCTGCGGGTAAGAAAGGTGGCGTAGATCACCAGCACAAAGGAAATCACGGCCAAAGCGAGATTGGTCCTCCGCAGGGCGCCTCTCATCTTCTCGACGATCAGCCCGTGGAACAGCGCAAAATTAACCAGCCAGGGAATCAGCGAAGAATTTTCCACCGGGTCCCAGCCCCAGTAGCCGCCCCAGCCCAAGGTGCCATACGCCCAAAACGCACCCAAAATGATGCCGCCGCCCAGGGTCACCGAGGTAAACAACGACCACGGCAGCGCCTGCCGTACCCAATCGCCGTAATCTCTTTTGGTCATCGCGGCCAGGGCCAGTGCCAGCGGCATAGTTGCGGCTGCGTAACCCAAAAACAGCAGCGGTGGATGGATTATCATCCAGAAATTTTCCAGCAGCGGGTTCAAACCGCGCCCATCCAGCGGAGCGTGTGCCTGCTCTGCAAACGGACTGACTTTCACCAACAGCAACAGAAAAAACGCCTGCGCCAAATTCAGATAAAACATGGCGTGATTTTCGTATTTGCGGGCGGTCTTAATGAATATCAAACCCATAATCGCGATGAACCAGGCCCAGAGCAGAAACGAGCCTTCCTGCCCGGCCCAGAAAGTGGAAAGCAGCAGCCCAAAAGATAAATTTTTTGCGCTGTATCGATACACATAACTGTACTGAAATTGATGATCAAAAATCAAATACAGTAGATAAAACGAAGCCAGAGTCACAAAAACGCTCATGAAATAAAAGCCGTACCTGGCGATATCAAGAGGGGGTTTTGGCTGATTGGCTTTCTTTTTGCGTTTACCTTTAGGACGGTCTGCCGGATTCAAACGAGTGTAGTAGCTCCACGCGGAAACACCGGTGGAAACAAGAGCCAGAATGATCAGTAACTTTCCCACAGCATTCTCCTTCTATTAAAATTCAATTTTTTTACCTTATGGGCAAGCTGTATGCCACAACCAGCTAATAGAAGTAATTCATGTAAGCTCTTTTAAATTAACTACTTTTCGCCCAACCAAATTAAGAATGCACCCGGCCATTTCTTATTTATGACAAAATGTAGATTTTATTTTCTTATTTGTAAGAATCGAATTTTAAAACGATTCAGGGAAATTTCACCACACAACCGCCACATTTTTTTGTTGCAATTCAAAAGGTGATTATTTATAATATTCTACAGACTGAGGCAAAAAACCAATCATCCTGCCGCAACTCTACCGCAAACACTCGACCGTCTTATTGAGCTGTTATCAAAACCTCAGTCGGAAAGAGCACATGCTCGTGTTGTTTAGGTGTCGTTTACCAAGATTCTATGATAAAGCATCCCATCCCATTCCATTCCATGCTGTCACGACGGTATGAAGGAGGACACGTATGCAAGCCATTGAAACGGAAGGTCTCACCAAATACTACGGCCAGGCCCGGGGGATCCTCGATCTCAATTTACAAGTTGCCGAAGGAGAAATATTCGGGTTCATCGGTCCCAACGGCGCCGGCAAAACCACCACCATTCGGCTCTTGTTGAGCCTGCTTTACCCAACCCGCGGCCGTGGCCGCATATTCCATCACGACATTGTCACAGAGGGTCCGAAAATCAAACAGATGGTGGGCTTTGTGCCGTCGGAAGTGCATTACTACGAGAACATGACTGTCAAAGAGCTCCTCGAATATTCTGCCCGCTTTTACGGTGTGAGCACCCAACCGCATTTGCAGCGACTTTTGGACATTCTCTCGCTGGATCTCACCAGAAAAATCGACGACTTATCCATGGGAAACAAGAAAAAAGTGGCGCTCATTCAAAGTCTGATACACCAGCCCCGGCTGCTCATCCTCGATGAACCCACCACGGGACTGGATCCGCTCATTCAAAATCACTTCTTCGATGTGCTCAAAGAAGTGAATGCTGAAGGCACCACTATCTTTTTCTCTTCGCACGTTCTCGGCGAAGTGGAGAAATTGTGTCACCGGGTGGCCATCATCAAAGATGGCAGCATCGTCAATATCGATGAAATTCATTCCTTAAAAGAAAAACTCCTGAGTCGGGTGACCATTCGACTAAAAAATACAGAAGGAATTTCCCTGCAGACTCCCGGCATCATTTCATTGCACACAGATAAAGATGAAGCGACGTTTCTCTATCAGGGGGAAATGCCTGTTCTGTTAAAAGAGCTGTCACAACTGGCCATTGAAAAAATAACCATCTCCGAACCGGCTTTAGAAGAGGTTTTCATACACTTTTATCAGGATGGTCATCGAAAGGAGGATGAGAAATGAGCTGGAATCTATTTATCAAAGAGCTGAGAGACCATTTGAAAGGCAGTGTCATTTTGAGCGCAGGAGTGGCGCTGTACGTGGTCTTCAGTTTAAATATCTATTCGGCGATGACCAAAAACATAGAAAAAGTCACCGATTTGTACTCGGCCATTCCCGAAACCATGCGTATTGCGTTCAACCTCGATTTGAACAAATGGAGTAATATTTTGGGATTTTACGTGACCTACTTTATCTACTACGTCCCCATCGTCGTGGGCTGCTACGCGATAATCGTGGCCATGAAATCGATATCCAAAGAAGAGCAGAACCGAACCGCGGAATTTCTCCTGTCGCGGCCGCTATCCCGAGACCAGATTGTGGCCAGCAAGCTGCTGAGCTTATTGGTGCACTTGCTGGGAATCAATGTAATTGTTTACTTAGTGGCTTTAATTAGCTGCAACCTATTTGCAAAAGGCAATTTTGATATCGCTGCGCTCACCATCCTGCACACCTACGGCTTTTTAGTGTGTATTCTCTTCGGAGTCCTCGGCTTCTTCATCACCGTTATAATGAAACGCGCCAAAGCGGTCATCGGAATTGGTATCGGCATCGTACTGGGCGCCTACCTGTTTGATATGATGTTTCGCATTTCCGACAGATGGCCAGCTCTTTTATACTTCACCCCCTTCAAATACATGAATCTGGAAGTGCTGGCGCCTGACTACGGATTTGACCTCTGGCGATTAATGGTTTTATTCGGGATTTCAGGTGGTTTGATCTTTTTGAGCTTTCTGTTCTACAGGAAAAAAAATATTTTGATTTGATGGCTCATGGAGTGATTAGCAAATCAATTTCAATCGAACGTCAGTGATAAAAGCTGTTAGAAAACCGAACTCGGAAGCGATGAACCATTTTATCACAAACTCCATTTACCTACCACATGTAGGCAAAATTTTACACGACAGAAATTTTACGATTGTCTTTTACCTGCTATTGTTGTATTTTTTAAGCGGATATATAAGGTTTCTTCCCCTCAAGACAAGTTCAACTGGATTTCCAGTCCTGCAAGAATATACATTACAAATTTCATATTTGTACTTTTTTAACTAACGGTTTCGGAAAGGGAAATAAATCGGCCTGGGTTACGAGATTTCTACTAAGTTGAGTACAAAAGCGAAATGCCAGATCACCTGATTTCACACAAAATTGACATCGTCAAAATCAATTGATTAAAATCTCTCTGGAGGATCATCATGCATGAAACCAGATCTTTGCTGCTGATCTATGTGGCGCTTCTTTTTCTACCTCAAATTGTGATTTCACAGTCTTTGCCCGGCGACATCAACGGCGATAGCAAAGTCGATAGCACCGACATCGCGCGCGGTGTACAAATTGCTCTGGGTAAACTACCGCCCGCGACTCAAAATGAGATTGCAGCCGGCGACATGAACCGCGATGGGTGCATTACGGTGCAGGATCTGGTTTTCATCAGAAATACCATTGCCGGGGTAAACCGTCCACCTGTGGCTGATGCCAGCGCCTCGCCGGACAGTGGATTGGCTGGAACTAATATCCAATTGGATGCCACGCGCTCGTTTGACCTGGACGGCGACACGCTCACCTATCGCTGGCGGCAGTTGCACATGAATCGTTACAGCACCGAATATATGACAGAAAACGAAGCGATCTTGAGCGACTCCACCAGCGCCACGCCTACTTTTAATCCCGAATGGCCGGGGAATTATCGCTTTGAATTACAGCTTAAAGAGCCTACCAGCATAACGGACCTTGATACAGTGGATGTGTTGGTCAGTAAAGTAGGTGTGCGGCACTTCGACGCCGAAGGCTTGATTTTTTATGATGTGTTCGGAGAACTGGGTGGACCGCATTTTGATGTTACGCCGGACAATTCTGATTCACTTGCCGCCGTTCAAAACCGCGCAATGGACGCAGCTATGCGCATTGGAGCCGGATGGATTGGTGTTGTACCAGCCGCCTTTTACCAGCGAATTGCTCCATTGCCACAAATTAAGCCCGAAAATAATAGCATTTCGCTTACTAACGAAAAAGATTATGCTGCTATAGTTGCCAGCGCTCATTCAAAAGGATTCAAAATAAGTCATACCGAACAAGTGGCTCCGGGATTTAATTTGAGAGCTGGAGAATTGGACTCCCTTGAGTTTTATAAATCCCAACACCAATGGTGGGCGAGTTGGTTCGATCAATGGGAAAAATACCTTTTGCCAAGAGCGGAATTAGCCGAAAAATACGGAGCAGATATGCTCTCAGTATTGCTTGGAGCTGAAGACACCTTCCGTCCTTCGGCTTTTCCGGAATATGGCAATCGCTGGCGAGCTATCATCGATTCGGTACGTTTACGTTATTCAGGCATAATCGCGATTGATGTTTACGGTACAACAGATTTAGACTTTGCCGACGCCATAGATGTGTTGCGCATTGGCGTATTCCCAGGTATGTATCTGGGTATGGGAATCATTAGTGATACTCATAATCCCACAGTTCAAGAAATCCGGCAAATTACAGAAACATTTTTTGATTGGTTTGAGACTGATGTTGGTAGCAAAGTGCCGGTATATTTTGCTTTCCAGGCGAACAGTTCGGATGCCCAGGTCGAGAGTGAACCACCTCCACCGGTGACGGATATAGATTATGGTGAGCAAGTTGTCTATTACGAGGGTTTTTTGGAAGCATTGGAAGATGAAAGCTGGGTGAGTGGCCTTTTCAGTCAACGTTGGGACTGGTTTGATGGGCTGGACCACCCGGGTATCTTTTTTGATTCAATGACGGGCAACTCTCCACGCAACAAACCGGTCGAGCAACTTATCAAACTCTGGTATGGAATTTATTAGGAGATCACAATGAAAAAGCAAACTATATCAATTATTTGGACATGTTGTTTCTTGCTATACTCTTCAAACATATTAGCACAAACGGATTCTCTTTACGTTTCAAATGGCGTACGCGGCGCCGGAAATAGCGGTGGCAGTGTTGTTGTTGCGCTCACAAATTCAACGCAGATTGCCG
>JBHHXN010000097.1:0-19341 GCA_046757025.1 bacterium | reverse complement strand
GTTATAGTATTAACACTGAACTTTTGCATTTTTTTGCCAAGAAAAATAAAAATCGAAAACCGGAAACCGAAATTCGTCGTCTATAGATTTTGAAATAGACAAGCCAACTCTGGAATTCCTTTTTGCGAATTTCGCTTTTCGGTTTGCGGCTTTTCGCTGCATTAGGATTAAATGGTTTTCGATTGATTCATATTTGTGTAAGAATCCGGTTAATGAGCCTTCCTGCATTTAAAACTAAATCCGCATGCCCGCGTTTTAACGCATGGGAGACGGATTGTGGGTACTTATGTAACTTCTCTGAAATTTGTTTTTGAGTCATACCGTGCTCCAGAAGATTCCAGACCTGGCGTTGATAAGGAGTCATGTGTTCTAATAAGGCATTGCTCATTTCAGTGAGCGAATTCAAAACGTCACTTTGCTGCAAATCACCAAGAGACCAGATACAAAAACCATCCTGCTTTTTTAAGCGTTTTATCAGATTATCCGCTTGTTTAAAAATCTCTCCACCAATTCTTCGAATATCATTGGAAACCGCCCCGGTCTTTCCGTAACTCACAACAAATCGAAATTGTGCATTTGTATGGATGGCTTCTCTTAATTCGTGAACGATTTCGTAGATTTGACCTGCTGAATCAAATAAACCGGCTATTTCGTCGCCGTAGCTGATACTCAATTTGATTGCGGGGACCGGTGTTAACTTTTCATTGAGCTCTTTGAGTTTTGCATCTAACATCTCAAAAACTTTTTGTCTTGTCGATGTAAAGATCTTAGTAGATCTTTTTATGTCGATCAAAAGCAAATAATAATTTTTGGAAAGTTCAAGTTTGTTCATCAATGAGATCTCATTGAATTTAATAAATCAATCGAATTTCATTGATTATAAAATAAGAAATGAGGAAGAAATAACACGGAACGGGTTTCAAACCTTGTCAATGTTAGTTAGACAGAGACGCGGAGCCGGTCATTCCAGTTTGAATCGAATACGCACGCGGCCGTTTTCCCGCAGTTCATAACTGCTGATACGAAAATGGCCGATTTCTTCGGTGTTGGTGACGTGCTCTCCGCCACAGGGCGTTTCGTCGAACTCGCCTATTTTTACGATGCGGATGGATTGGTGATCCGCGGGGACTTTCCAGAGGTCGTACTGCGCGGCCTGGTCGCGTGCCACCATGAAAGCAGAGACCGGGTGGTTGTTAGCGATTTCCTGGTTCACGCGTTTTTCGATTTCCTGAAGGTCCTGGTCGGTGAGGGGACGTGGTACTTCGTAGTCACATTTGGTCTTTTTCTCGCCGAGATGAAATTCCATATTGCGCGGGGCCCAGTAGTGCTTTTTCATCACCGCGGTCAGGATGTGCTCGGCGGTGTGCATGCGGGCTGACTTGGAAGGCATGCCTCATTCAAAGCTTTTGAGCTCGTTTTCGATGATCTTGTCCCATTTCTCGGCGCTGGCCTGCTGTGCCGGCGAAGGCGTGGATTTGTCTGGTTGCGGCGCTTTGGATTGGGACAATCGTTTGATAGTGTAACCAACGACTACCGCGCCAAACACCATGGCCATAGCGATGAGCCAGTAAGCCATTTTGCCAAGCAAGGATTTCCGGGAGGGCGCCGCCAGTATGCGTTCGCCGTACTGCGGCTGGGCCACAAAGTAATCCAGAATTTCCTGCTTGCTTTTGCCCTGTTTGAGCAATTCGGAAATTTTTATTTTAACTTCGTGAGACTTTGGCGAGTCGTGTTGATCCACGGTCATGTTCCAGCAGCAGGGGGCTACCAGACTGTGCTCGATTTCCTTTTGCAGGGCTTCTTGTTTGCTGACATCCGCGTCATCTGCCATGGCTTGCATGGTGATGAGAACGAGGCTTATCATTACGAAAAAAGCCCAATCCGATTTATTTTTACAACCATTCATTAAAACACCTCATTAAGAAAATAGTATGTTAAGACCTACGTTGAATATCCAGATGAAAATGTTGTGGTGAAGTTACCGCTTCAGCGAGGTCAATCTGCCTTTGGCGAGATTGGCTTCTTCTGATTCGGGAAATTCTTTGATCACATCTTCCAGGTATAATTTTCCCTGTTCAATTTCATCCAGGCTGATGTATGCGTAGCCGATTTTCAGCAGCGCAGCGGGTCGTTTGTCCCCATCGCGGTAGCGCCGTACTACCTTTTCGAATTCTTCGATGGCGGTGGAGTACCGCCCCTGTGCATAATAGACTTCCCCAATCCAATATTGCGCATTATCGGCCAGCTCGGAATTGGGGTATTGCTGGATGAATTGATTAAATCCCTGCAGCGCTAACTGGTAGTTCCCCCGAATTAAATCGCGGTGGGCGGTGTTGTACAGTTTTCGCGATTCGTCCACTGAAAACGGCTTGGTGGCATTTTCTTCCGTGGTTGAATCCGCGGCTGTGGTTTCATTTTCATTCTGAACCAATTCGGTTTCGAAACCGCCGCTGCGCTGCATCAGCGCGGTGATTCGGTAGTTTGTGTCCTGCAGTTGATTTTGCACTTCCTCCAATTGCCGGCTAATTTCTTCGATTTGTGTGGCCAGGTCGGCCTTATTCTGTCGAATGAGCGCCTCCTGATTCGTGAACGGCTTTTTCAGCTCGTCCAGCTCCCTTCTAAGCTGCGAGTTCTGTTCTTTGAGGAACTTCAATTCTCGTTTTAAACTGTCGATCTCGGTTTCATAAGTTCTAAATCGGCTTTTGGAGGCGCAGCCCGTCACGGCGATGAGCAACATCAGTCCGATTAATTTTGAAAATTTGATCACCTTATTATTCCTTCTTTTAGTGATAATAAAATGACACCTTCACCTGGATTCAACAACATGTTGTGTTTCAATGTAAATTCAAAAGATTGGTCGAGACGCGATCCTTTTGTTTTGAAATAGGAGTGGTCGCTTGTGTCTTTTCCATCCCTCGAGTTCGCTTTTATTCAAGTCGTCTGGTCAAACAGACGGCTTCTTCCCGTACAAAACACCGGACACGCAGTGACCTACCCGGGCGTGGTCGCTGCGAGACTCGCGCAGTCCAGCGAGTCGAAGCAATCTCCAAATGGCATTCAAATTTCATTACTAACAGTTGGCCAGTAGTCATGGAAACGCACTGCGAAAAATATAACCTGCAGACCCGGCCGTCTTGCTTCAGAGTGCCGTACACAAAACCCAACCAGCCCTGAATTCAATTCCTCTTATTACGCCAGGTCATGCCGATTAACGGTTGCCATTAAATATAAGTGAAAAAAAATGAATGTCAATTAATTTGTGAATTCGTCGTCATTCTTTTTGGCACCCGAAATCGTGCTTCGTCGTATCCGGTTGCTCTACCTTACTCATTGGTCTGGAGAAATTCCGCTCGTCGATTTTTGGCCCAGGCCTGGGGATTGTGCCCGAGGTCGGCCGGTCTTTCCTTGCCATAGCTGATGATGCGGATGCGGCTGGCATCGATGCCGTAACTGACCAGATAATTTTTCGCGGTTAAGGCCCGACGTTCACCCAGGGCTAAATTGTAATCCACGGTGCCGCGTTCATCGCAATGACCTTCGATCAAAACGGTGATTTCGGGATTTTCCTGCATTAAGTAGGCGTTGGTGGAAAGGGTCGCTTTGGCATCCGGCGTCAAATCCGAGCGGTCAAAGTCGAAATAGATGGTCATGAGATTGACCGGCTCTTTTTTAACGATATCTTCGGCTTCTAACTGCGGCTGGGCCACTTCTTCCACCGGCTCTTCCTGGGCCGGCTCGGGTTCTGGGAACGGTTCCTGAAGCGGCGGCGTTTCGATGATTTCTTTGCTGCCACCGCACCCAAGGGTGATTAACACCAGCGCCATTAACAAAAGTGTAAAATGCGTCAAATACTTCCTTTTCATCCTTTTTCTCCTTTCCAAAATAAAAAATATGTTGATTTAATTTGCTCGAGGCGACCAGGCGGGCGAATAAAAAATACCGCCTTTGCTGATTCGTTTTTGATCCGAGCCGTCCCAGAACATGGAATAGAGCTCTCTTTTGCCGCTGCGGTTGGAGCTGAATATCAGCGCATAGCCGTTGGGCGACCAGGAAGGGTCTTCATTGCTACCGCTGCTGTCGGTGAGACGCATCGAATTTTCACCGGTCACATCAATGGTGTAGATGTCAAATCCACTGTCTGTTCGCGAAACGAACGCGATTTTGTCTCCCCTGGGCGACCACGACGGCGAGGCGTTGTAACTGCCTTCGAAGGTCAATCGTCTTGTGTTTGCGCCGTCGGAATCCATGATATAAATTTGCGGAGTGCCGGCTCGGTCTGAAATAAAAGCCATTTCACGATTGGAAGGCGACCAGCTCGGGGAGGAGTCGATGGCCCGGTTGAATGTCAATCGTCTAAATTCATGGCTGACGAGATCCAATGTGTAGAGCTCGGCGTTGCCGTCTTTGGAAACGGTGAAGGCAATTTTACGGCCGTCCGGCGACCACGCCGGGGAAGAGTTCAATCCCACATGATTGGAGATTTGCCGGTCGGTTCGGGTGAGAAGACTGTATTCGAACAGAAACGGCTGCTGTTTTTTGTAGGAAGTAAAGCAAATTTTGCTGCCGTCGGGCGACCAGGCCGGCGAAAGGTTGATGCTTTGATCCCGGGTCAATTTCTGCACATTGTAACCATCGTAATCCATCATAGCGATTTCTTTGACGTTATTTCGCTGCTGGCTTACAAACGCGATTTTCGTACGCGCGATGCCGTTTTCGCCAGTGAGACTGTAAACAATATCGTCCGAAATTTTATGAATTAGATACCTTTGGTTGTCAAGATTATCTGTGTAATCATTTTTGAGGATAGTGCGCCCGGAAACCCGATCCTGCAAAATAGGTTGAATGGTGAGTTTGTTGCCCTGGAAGCGAAAATGACCGCTCAGCACGGCCAGAGCCCGCGAGCTTGCGCCATCGTTAGCGGCAGCAAAACGGGGGCGCCCCGCTCTGAGGTTGACTTTAAAAAAGCCCGACATCCACAGATCGTTGCTGATCACCTCCGTAATCAAACCCGAGAGGATTTCAGACCTGCGACCCATCGTCTCCCCTATCAATGGATACAGATCGATTTCCATTCGCTGAAAGGTTTTGTCGTAAATTTTTAAATAAACGTCGGTTTGCCCGTGCAGAAGAGGGCAGAGTGAAATAAGCCAGCCAAGAAAGCATAGTTTTATTTTAGTTGAGTGCATGATATTTTCGACGATGGTTTAATAATTATTTTAATGCCCCTGTTCAAATTCAAAATGCACGCCCAAAGCGGGTTCCGGAAAATCATAGGGCAAAGGCGGGAGCGGATTGGCCAGCGTGACTGCACGCAGCGCCGCCCGATCGAACAAGAAATCGCCGGAGCCTTTCTCAACCGCCATGTTGGTGATGTTGCCGCTGCGCGCAATTTTAAAAAAAACGATGGCTTTTTTGGACAACGTGTGACCGCTGCTCTGAAACGGCGGCTCCCAGTATGACTGAATTCGCGACTTGAGCAGGGCTAAATAATAAGTAAACGGAAATTCTTTAACATCCAGCCGGATACTCTCGCTTTTCACACCCACCTGCTCTGCCTGCGTTTTTTTTGTGATTTCAGGTTTTACAGGTTCTTCAGGCTTTTTCTTTTTTTGTACCGGTTTCTTTTCCAACGTGACCCCTTCTAATTTCTTCGGTACAGAAATCCTGGGTTTCTGGGCCGGTTGGACTGTTTTGGCTTCCGGCGCGGTAAACGCCACCGGTTTGATGTGCACCAGCTCCACCGGCACCACGGTCGGATAGCCCTCAAATTTGGGCTGCCGGGCTCTGCTTAGGAAAAGAGCCGCTAAAAAAACGATGTGTAAACTAAAGGAAAATACTAAATTTAATTTCATTTAATTACGAGACTTAGAAAACGATTTTACTCACCGGTGCTCCTTCACCGAAAAAGGTGATTTGAAAATATATCTGGATTGTTGACCGTGTTTCCGGTTACCGTTTCGGTTTGTTAAGAGTGTTGTACTGATTCAACGCTGGCGTGGTTTCAGAACCAGCCCCAACTTTTCGATTTCCAGTTGTTTGATGACGTCCATGACTTCGATGACTTTGCCATAGAATACTGCCTTGTCCCCCTGCAATAGAATCGGTTGCAAACGGTTGGAGGCTTTGCGTTTTTCCAGTCGAGATTTCAAGACCTCCAGCGAGATTTTTTCTTTATACCAATAAAGCTCGCCGCTCTTCGTGATGGTGAGCAAGATGGCCTTTTGGGGATCGATTTCTTTGGCGGCCGCTTGCGGCAAATCGACTCGCATACCCGAGCGCAGAAGCGGAGCGGTGATGATAAACACGATCAACAAAACCAGGGTCACGTCCACCAGCGAGGTAACGTTGATTTCTGAAAGGTTGGTGTATCTACCGGACTTCATGGAATTCCTTTCGGCCAAATGTTTCGATCAAGTTGGTGTAAAAAATTTCCAATTCGGAGCTCAGTCTTTTGAGTTTGTTCACGAAGTAATTGTAAGCGATGACCGCGGGAATGGCCGCCCCTAGACCGGCCACCGTGGTGATCAGCGCTTCCGCGATGCCGGGGGCCACCACACTCAGATCGGCGGAGCCGGTGAACCCGATGGCCAAAAAAGCGCTCATCACGCCCCAAACCGTACCGAACAATCCAAAAAAGGGGCTTACGCTGCCGGTGGTGGCTAAAAAGACCAGGTGCTTTTCCAGACTCAAAACTTCCCGGCCGGCCACCGAATCGAATAAGCGAATGATATCTTCGGAAGTGTGGTTTGATTTGGGTTTTGATTCGCGCAAAAGATCAATACTTTCCGCGTCAGCCGGATTTTGGTAGGAACCGCCTTTTTGTGTGAAAAGCCAGTAGGCTTCCCGGAATACAGCGGAAAATGGGTTGTTGGGAAATTGTTTACAGGCTTGAAAAATCTCTCGCGGTCCTTTGTGCTGCTGAAATAGCCTTAAAAAAGTCCTGGACTCCTTTCGCAGTCGCCGCAACACGCGCAATTTATCCAGAATGATGCCCCAGGAGATAATGGAAAACAGCAAAAGAATGGCCAGAACGATTTTTGCGACGATTCCTGAGTTGATAATCAGATCGAGTACATTACGCGACAATATCGGCTGCGGCTGCAAGTTGAGGGCGATGGCGGTAAAACACAGTTGAAAAGACATAAACTAACTCCAAAAATAAAATGAACTCTGCGTCGAAGGTTTTACATAGTTGTGAAATGGAAGTTCCAACTGAATCTTCATTTTCAATTCGTCGGCAGGCGCTGACTCAGTTTTAAATTAGTGTCTGGCAGAAAACTCGAAAACGCCCGAAAAAAATCTCTTATGCAAGGGCGTCCCTTCGACCAAGTTCAAGACAGGCTTCGCCGGGCTCAGCCGGGATTCACCCTCAACCAGGAGGCCTTCTGGCAAGAGAGGGACCGTTTCCGGCCAGCACTGATTAATTTCAATATATTTCTATCTTAAAAAAAAAGCAAGGCAAAATTTATCCGCCTTGCTTTTGAAATTTTGAAATGCAGTTTACTGACAAACTACCGATTGTGGCCCTGATTAAAGGATGGCCAGTATTTCGTCTTCGCCTAAAAACAGCAGCTCATCGTCGCCGCTTTTCCATTCATCCCCTGAATATTTGCCAAACAAAACCTTGTCGCCCTTTTTGAATGACAAAGGAATGCGTTTGCCGTGTTTATCTAATTTGCCGGTTCCCACTGCTATCACCTCGCCCTTTTGAGGTTTTTCCTTTGCGGCGTCCGGAATGATGATGTTGCCTGCTTTGTCAAATTCATCGATTCTTTTGACCAGAATGCGGTCTCCTAACGGTTTGATGTTCATTTTGATCCTCCTTAAAATTGCATGGTCAACTTGCAGAGCCTCCGAGAAAAATCCTTACCAGCGGGTCGTATCGTTCTGGAAGAATCTTAATAATTTGGTGCAAGTTGCTGATTATTGATAAGATTTTTTTAGAATAACATTAATATCTGGTTGTTTTGAAAATCGTCACAATCATGTTTTTTACGCAGATTCAGCAAGCTGTTGAAGTCAGATTGCCTGCAACAGCCATCGAATCTTGTTTGAATCAGATGGTTTTATCTGTCAATGTAAACGGGTTCTAAATGACGGACTTTACACACATTGCCGCCGTCTGCGTATTCGCAGTCGTCCCAGTAAAAACAATTTACCGAGCAAATAACCGATTCTTGTATTAAATCATTTTCGGGATAATCTTCTGAGTAATGATTGACCTGTTTGCGCCACCTCCTTTTTTCAATGATTTCTTTGATGCCGGTTTTCCCCAGAATGTGTTCTCGAATGATGGAATGCAAATCTTGCGCTGCTTTCGAGCCCGGAGCGTTCAGTAAAAACGGTTTGAGTTTTTTAACCGACAAGCCCACCTTGTCGTCGTAAGCGATGTGGCCCAGGTACAGACTGTTGACCGAAAGCAGCTCTAGCATTGCCACCTGTAAGGCCAAGGCTTCTTTGGTATCGGCTTTTTCTTTTACACTATTTAAAATGAGTTTCGGCTGAAAGGTTTCCAAAAATTGCATAAATATTGTAAAGGCTTGCTCGTCGCACTTTCTGATTTGTTGCAACAGCTCAGAAACTTTCCTTTGAATTTTTCCGGGTCGATTGATTTGTTCATTGGCGATCACTTCTAAAGCTTTGGGATGTTTTTTAAGGCGGCGGGTGATCTCGCGCATGAGGCAGATTTTCACAAAACCAAAGGCTTCGTGCAGTGAAGTGGGCTCCGGTGTGATCACTAAGAATTTTTCGTCGGCCAGCAGAAAAAAATCGATGACATTGTACGAGGCGCCGGCACCTAAATCCAATAGCAGGTAATCCGCTTGCAGCGTTTTGAGCTCGCGAATAAATCGTTGTTTTTGAAAATATTTCGGATTGGCCAACCCGAGCGTACCGCAGGCGCCGCTGATCAGTTGTAAATTGTCTACCGGCGTTTCTAAAACGATTTCGCTGAGGGAATCTTTTTCCAACGAGTAAAAATCGAAAAAGGTGTACGGCGGGTCTAAAATCCCGAGACAGGTGTGCAAATTGGGTCCGCCGAGATCGCCGTCCACTAAGATCACTTCGTGGCCCATGGAAGCCAAACCCACGCCGATGGAAGCCGATAAGACTGTTTTACCGACGCCACCTTTGCCGCTGGCGAAAGCAACAATTTTCTTTTGAAAATTTCGCTTGTGACCGTTATTAAAGAAGGATGTCAGCTCGGGAATACTCGCGGCTGCATACCACTCGTCCAGGTTTTCATTCCATACAAGGTCTTCTTCCGAGAAGCTGCCTTGCTTGATCAAATCCCGCAGCTCGCTTTTGTCCACGGGCCCAAATTCTTTATCCTTGACTTTGATAAAAAAGCTGTCCACTAACTCGAGTCCCTTCTGAATTGATTGTAAAAAAAGCTTTTGAAATATTTTTGATTTATTAACTATTAATTCCGGTTTCAACTCCGTTCAGCCTTCGACTCCACTCAGTCTTCAACAGGGCATCTAATGAAACGGCCGGTGCCTGGAGACGCCTTCATCCCATACAATTCACGAGTCGCGCTATAAATTTCCGGGCATTATCATTGCGAGACTCACATTGTCCAGCGAGTCGAAGCAATCTCCCAATTCACAGCAGCGATTTCTGCAAGATTTTTATAATCGATAGTACAGTTTAATAATTTTTCTGCCAAAGGAATAAGGATGCAAAACTTCGTCGCGAATTACCCTAAAAACGGGTAACACCGCTGAGCCGCCGCCAAACAGCCGGGATAAAAAACAGGGCTTCTCCGGATCCGCAATGGGTTCGTCGGGCAAAGGAGAGGGCTGTTCGCCGGTGATGGCTTCCAGTGCTTGTATTCGACCTTCACCTTCAATGGTGTCTTTACCTGTACCCAGGTCTTTTGCATGCCCCTCTAATCTCGCTTTTAAATCGATGGGAGAGATGCCATTGTACTCCTTCTTGATCAAAATTCCCACGCCAGCGGCCAGAGGTGTGGCCATGCTGGTGCCGGACAACTCGACGTAATGATCGTCGATGACCGTACCGAGAGCGGTATCTTTAGCTCGCCCGGCAATGATCTTGACGCCGGGCGCCACCACGTCGGGTTTTTCGTAACCATCGACGGTTGGGCCGCGTGAGCTAAACTCGGCAACCTGGTCCTGGTCATCGGAAGCGCCGATGGTGATGACTTTCGGCGAGACACCCGGAGTTCCAATGGTGCGCTCCCCCGGTCCGCTGTTACCCGCGGCACAAAAAACCGCGATTCCTTGATCAACGGCGGCTTCGCACATCACTTGCAAAATGTCTTTCACTCTTGGAATGGCCACTCCGCCCAGGCTCAGAGAAATGACGTCCACATTTTGCTCGGCCAGCCAATCGATGCCGTCGGCAATGCTTGCCGCGCTGCCGCTGCCATCCGACTTCAAGCCTTTCGCCATAAGCATTTTCGCTGCTGGCGCGGCCCCGCTGTATAAACCGTTGGATTTGCTGCCGTCGCCCACTGCGATGGTGGAAACATGGGTGCCGTGTCCGTTGCCGTCAAAGTCGCCCTCGTCGGTGAAATCAGCGGTGGCCACAATACGACCGGCTAAATCGGGATGCTCTTTGTCCACGCCGGTATCACAAATCCCGATGGTCATATTTTCCCCTCGATTTGGGCGATCCCAGACTAAATTAACCCCCACTAACGGAATCGCTTTATCCAGACAATGATGCACCTCAAAATCGTCCAGTATTTCTTTACATTTATTGGGACTGATTGCGGCATCGATTGTTTGAGCACTGATTTCTTTATCGTCTGGAATTTCGATTTTTATTATATTTGTTAATTTATATTTTTTTAATACTTTCAGTCCGATGTTGTTAACCTGCTGTTGAAAAGCTTCGGCGGTCACGTCGTTTTCTAAACGAACAAATTTGATCATGATTTTTCCCTCCTGGATAAATGTTAAATTAATAAGAATATATCGACGATTGTTTTTAATGAATACGCCTGTTGATTCTGGGCAGATTCAAGAGCCACTTAATATATTGCATTTCGTACTCAGAGTCAAGGAAAGCGAATTTATTACAAAAACTTGATTAGTGTGTAGATTTGAATACTTCAAAATCGCCGCGTTCAATTTTTTGAACTTGAATTGAGCAACCTCCTCTTGAATTTGTTGACCTTGGCTGATATGTTGGAAGTGCGTGTTTCATCGTGACTGTCCACACCCGCAAGCAAACCGAAGCTTGCACTCCGAGGCCCTTCCCCACAGAATCAACCGATTCAGGTTGAAACAAAATGATTATTCTCTTGACCCTTTAAAAATTATTTCGTATTATAAAAATAAGAAGTTAGGAATTGATAGGTGTGTTTAATGGACGAACAACTGGTTAAGCAACAATCAGCGGCTTCACTATCAGAATGAAAAATAATCCCCCAAAATACGCCATTTCGAATCTTCTTTTTGAGTTGACCGAAAATCAGATTGCGCGTCTGGATCAGGATGCCACTGATGGACAAGCCTGGTCGTTATATTGCGACAGTTACATTAACCGCCCCACGGTGTTCAAAAACAAGATTTCGGGAAGGTTTCGAAATTTTTCTACAGATAATTTTGTTGAAGTAGTTGTGGATGATAAACAATTAACTACGTTCTGTTCTACTTGCAGAGTAGGGGAGATTTGTGTACATGCGGTGGCTTTACTCTATTCCTGGGTTTACGATAGCGATGGTTTTACAAACATAGCGGATGCCATAAAGCAATTTGAAGAGATGGATAAAAGTGAATTGATTGAGATAATTGCTCGAATGCTTTCCAAAGACGTCGGTAATCTGGAAGTAGTGGACGATAGGTCATTGGAAGACGAGGATTACGACATAGATGGTTTGTTAAATTAACATACCACGGATCAAAAAGTTACCAACCCTATCGTTTTTATTTTTCGTTTTTTCCCACCTTAGAGGTAAATTTATATCAACCTCCATCTCAGTCAGTATATGAATTTCTTGGTACAAGATATTTTATTAAAGATTTGGAACAAAATTTGCGAAATAGATCATACGCATGTATCTTAAATTTAATTTTATTCACAGAGCCCTGAACATATACCTATGATTCGAAATGACCTCCAATCTTTTATAGTCAAATCTTTATTCATGATATTGTTTAGCTGCAGTGCCACTGTTGCAGAAGCGAACAATAATTCGACCAGGCTGTTTCCAACTCCTGAAGTGTTGAAACCGAATGTGGAGTTCTGGAAAAATATCTATGCGAAATATTCTGAAAGTGAAGTCATCATTCACGATTCGGAGGATTTAGGCATCGTTTATGAAGTGGTCGATTTGAAGACGTTGTTTAAAGGCATTTACGTCAGCTCTCGGCTGCAGTGGAAAAAAATCGAGCGAATCAAAAAAGGCTATGTATCGATTCTGTTGCGGCTTTCGAAACGGAAAAATCTCAAGTTGGAAAATTTGCGCGGCAAAGAAAAATTTGTGGCTACTCTTTTCCGACATGAGTTAACCCGGAAACGCTTGCGCAGGGCGGCCAGAAATATCCGTGCGCAAAATGGATTGAAAGAGCGTTTTAAGTTGGGCCTGGAGCGATCTGGTTTGTACTTGTCGAGAATGAAAGAGATTTTTCAGGAGGCGGGTTTGCCGGTGGAGCTACTCGTCTTGCCGCACGTGGAATCTTCCTTTAATTACAAAGCCTATTCCAAATTTGGCGCGGCCGGTATCTGGCAGTTTACGCGCTCCACCGGGCGTCGCTACATGACCATCAATTACACCATAGATGAACGGCTGGACCCGCTGGTGGCAACCGAGTCAGCGGCAAAATTATTAAAGCACAACTATCAAAATTTGGGTTCCTGGCCCCTGGCCATCACGGCCTACAATCACGGTCTGAATGGCATGAAAAAAGCCAAAAGAAAATTTGGCTATGATTTAGGTCGCATCGTAAAATATTACAGGAGCCGCAGTTTTGGATTTGCTTCGAGAAATTTTTATGCAGAATTTTTAGCTGCCCTTCATATTACAAAAAATTATAAAAAATATTTTGGTAATATCGATTTTCATAGATCGAAAGATTTCATTACTTTTGTGACTCCCGACTATATTACCGTCAACACTTTGCTCAAGTATTTAAAAATCACCTCTCAGGAATTTTCCGAATTGAATCCGGCCCTGAGAGCGCCCGTCCTCAAATCCAAAAGACGCATCCCAAAATATTTTCAAATTCGCATACCGATGCGGGACAACCTTGACGTGAATAAAATTTATGCGCAGATTTCACCGAACTTGAAATTTGACGAACAGATAAAGCCCGAGTGGCATAAGGTTCGACGGGGAGAACACTTGAGCAACATTGCCAGAAAGTACCGGGTTCCGGTAAGTGAATTGATGGCCCTGAATAATATTCGAAATCCCCACCTTATTTATGTGGGGCAAAATTTGCAAATTCCAACTTCAAAATCGCCGAAATATGTGCGGTCGAAACCTCGGGCTAAAAGCGAAAAAGCATCGCAGTTAGCCGAAGCAACCGATTTGAAGAAAAAAGGCGACAAATCCATTCTAGACGTACCGCAAACTATTGAGGTGGTGCGGGAACCTGCGCTGTCACAGGCTGAAACGACGCTGTTAGAATCGCCGGGCAACCAGGAACCGGCCCGACTTACTGAGGCCGGGGACATTGCAGCTCCCGAAACATCTGACCAGAACAGGTCATCACGGGGCGTAAGCCGGCTTGCCGAGAAGCCGGATTTCAGTCAGGAAATGGCTGCAATTGAACAAGACATGGCGCTGGCTCTACCCAACTATTATGTGGAGTTGACCCGCGAAATGGATGCCCGAATTGTCCAGGTTACGGATAACAGCGCTGAAAGCGTTCCCTTCCGTGAGCTGCAATTTCCAGAAAATGGCCAGGTGTTCATCGAGCCGGAGGAAACGCTCGGTCACTTTGCGGACTGGCTGAATGTGCCGACTCAAAAATTGCGTGCCATAAACGGTCTTTCTTATCGCCAGGCTATCCATATTGGTCAGCCCCTCTGGCTAACTTTTGAAAAAGTCACTCCCGAGGAATTTCATCGCCGGCGGGTGGAATATCACCAGGGAATCGAAGAGGACTTTTATCGCAATTACAGCATTGAAGGCGAAAAGACCTACCGGATAAAACGCGGTGAAAACATCTGGGTCATCTGTAACAGCGTTTTCGAAATTCCTTACTGGCTCGTAAAAAAGCACAATCCTCAAAAAGATTTATTGCGATTATATGCCAACGAAGAAATCGTTATTCCCATCGTCGAGGCCAAGTATCAGCCAAGCGGTTTGATGGATGAATAAACGGCTCGCTTGAACCATTAAAAATTCCTTTACTTTCATGCATTTTTTGCGCATCTTTCGGTGCGCTTTTTTATTGGTTGCAAATTTGGTGTCTCGATTTTGTGGTCATTTTTTAGAAAATAGGATTTGATTTTCAAGGAATGGAACTATGCTATCATGCGGTGTGACTAAATATTCTCTGCCAAATGGTTTGACCGTTTTAATAAAAGAAAGCCATGCCGTGCCGGTCGTGGCCATTCAAACTTATGTCAAAGCCGGTTATTTTAACGAAGCGGATCGCCTGGCGGGCATCTCGCACTTGATAGAACACATGTTTTTTAAGGGCACCAGGAAAAGAGGTGTGGGCGAAATGGCGCGACAAACCAAATCGCTGGGAGGTTATTTGAACGCCAGCACCATCTACGACCATACCTTGTACTATACGGTGCTGCCCGCTGCCAATTTCACCAAAGGTCTGGAAATTCAATCGGACGCGCTCATCAACTCCGTTTTTGATCCTGACGAGCTGAAAAAAGAGACCGAAGTCGTCATTCAGGAAGCGAAGAGGAAATGGGACACCCCCGGGGCGGTGGTGCGCGAAAAACTGTTCGAATTGGCTTTTGACGAGCATCGCATCCGCCGCTGGCGTATCGGCACCGAGTCGGGGCTGCGGGCGTTGACCCGAGCGGATTTTCTCACCTTTTATAATAATTTATACCGACCTCAAAATATTATTTTGGTTGTGGTCGGGGATGTCGAAACCGCTCAGGCCCAAAGCGCCATCGAAAAATATTATCTGCATTTCGAACATGGGACGTTGAGAAAAGAAACCTCGCCGGCAGAGAAGCCGCAAACGGAATTTCGCTATAACTGTTTGCACGGCGATATTTTGCAGAGCTATTTAACCATCGGATTCCACGTGCCCGGAATTTTGCACGAAGACAGCTATGCTCTGGAGATGCTGGCGTTTATTCTGGGTCGTGGAAAAAGCTCGCGGTTGTTTCAAAATGTCAAAGAAAAAACTCATTTGGTGAATACCGTCAGCGCATCAAATTATACGTTGAGCGATTTGGGCGTGTTTATGATCGATGTCAATTGCCAAACGGAAAAGCTGCGAGACGCCGAGGAAGCCATATTCCAGGAAATGGAGAAAATACGACAGCGCCCCGTGGAGTCGTTCGAATTGACCCGAGCTCATAATCTCATCGAAGCCATCTACGTTTCAACCATTGAAACGGTAGCCGGACAGGCCAACGTGCTGGCGGATTTTGAAGCTCTTGGTGATTATCGTATGGTGGAAGAATTTTTTAGCAAGCTAACTACTGTGACCGTGGAGGATATTTATCGAGTGGCCAACGAGTACCTGACGTTGACTAATTGCAGCCTGCTGGAATATGTGCCCGCAGATTGCAACATGCCAGCGGCACAGTCAACCGAGCTGGCCGAGCGATTCGAAAAGTATTTGAGTTCACAACCAGGCCAGAGTCAATCCACTCAATCCGCACCGCCGCCTTTTCAAAATCAGTTTGAAATCGTCGCTCTTAAACCGGCGCGTGAGGAAATCAGCAAGCAAGTCCTTGCCGGAGGCGCCACCCTCATCGTGAAACCGGCGTCTTATTTGCCGCTGGCGTCCATCGGGGTATTTGCAAAAGGGGGGCGATTGCATGAAACCGCTGAAAACGCCGGGCTGACTGCTTTGAGTTTGCGAACGGCTCTAAAAGGCACAACCCGGCGTACGGCTGCAGAATTGGCGCTGGAAATGGAAAATCTGGGTTCGCAGATTCGATTTTCGAACCGGGCCGATTACGCCGGCTACGCAATGAATATCCTGTCTAAAAATTTCGAAGCCGGCTGCGAAGTTTTGTTCGACGTCATCACGGCGCCGTTGTTCAGCGTGGAAGAAACAAATAAAGAAAAAGACAATCAGCTGGCTCTTATTTCCAGAGAAAAAGACGACATGTTTCAGCAACCGTTAAAATTGTTCAATGCCGTCTTGTTTCCAAATCATCCTTACGGTTTGCCGAATTCCGGTACCGAGAAGTCAGTAATAAATGCGTCTGACGGAGCCGCTCGCTCCTGGCATTCCCGACTTTTTTCACAGAAAAATCTGCTGGTGGTGGTGGTGGGCGATGTGGAAGAAAAACAAGTAAAGGCTCTCGTGGAAGCGCGGCTTGGCGCCGCAAGCTCAGAATCTCGATTTGAGAAAGCTTCGGATCTGGAAATAAATTTTCCCACCGCCAAAGCGGAGCGTGTGGAAGTTAGAGACAAACAGCAAACGGCGCTCATTTTAGGCTTTCCGGGTCCGGCCTATTCCGAACCCGAGTTTTACGCTCTGACGGTTTTGCAGAATATTCTTTCCGGTCTAGGCAATCGGCTGTTTGAAGAGCTGCGCGGCAAGCAGAGTTTAGCGTACATGGTTTCCGCATATCTGGTCTCGCGGCTGCAAGGCGGCAGTTTTCTCTCTTATATCGCCACCTCTCCGGAAAAGGAGGAGACTGCAAAAAACGGCCTGCTTCGGGAATTTGAAAAGTTGACCAGAGAGCGGGTTACAAAAGAAGAGCTGCAGCGCGCCATCTGCTACATTGTGGGCGCTTTTCAAATTTCTATGGAGACCTTTTACGAGCAGATGCAAAAAATCGCTAACTACGAAATCCTGGAAAAAGGTCCGGAGGAATTGCAAGCGTTCCCGGATAAAATTAAAACCGTAACCGCAGAAAATATTTTGCAGGCAGCACAAAAATATTTTAACCTTGACCGTTATGCTTTGGGGGTAGTAAGAGGCAACAAGGCGGGGTAGCATTTTCTTTACTGGGTGCAGGACGGCTTATTTTTTATTTTTGTAAATTTCGCCTTTCCAGTTGTACGAAAATTATTTAGTGTCTGAACGAAAACTCGCGAAATACACGATTTCTAAACCACTTCGCGAAGACGTCCCTTCGACAAGGCTCAGGATAGGCCCCACCGAGCGAGGCAGGAATTCACCCTCGGCCAGGAGGTTTCAGGAAGATCGGGTCGTTTTCGTTCAGACATGTTTATTGGCGACCAAAGCGCCACGGCGGCCTATTTCGTGCTCAGGGAATAATTGTTGTCGGACGACGCGGGATTGTCGACTTATAGTTTGATTGACCAGTTGAAAATCTGTTTTGATGGATTATTAAAGAGTTAGCATGGGTTCCCGATTTTTTTTCGGGACTCACCATGAAAAAATACACCTCTGCCTGAGGGGAGTCGAAGGCAATTATTTCAACGGGTTATTCATGTTTATTTATACAAATTCCGATTTATTGACTGTTCTTTTCTGCTTCAGCGTGAAGATAGCGGGAATTTAACCAAATAAAATATCTTACCAATATTCAGGAGGGAAGCATGGTTTATATTTGGGCAGTTGCCATTTACGCGGTTTTTTTAATTGTGGTAAGCGTTACCCGCAGTCGTCGGGTCAAAACGCAGGAAGATTTTATGGTGGCAGGCCGAAAGGTTTCCACCATGTTTTTAGTGGGCACGCTGGTCTGTACCTGGATCGGTTCTGGTAGTTTGTTTGGCGGCGCCGGCCGCGCTTTTCGCGAAGGCTTTTCCGCCCTCTGGATGAGCGCGGGCGCCTGGTTGGGCCTGGCCATCGTTTACTATCTCGCCCCGCGTGTGCGGCGCATTGCGGAATTTACGGTGCCCGATATTCTGGAAAAACGCTACAATCAGTGGGCGCGTTTATTCGGCTCCATTGCGGTGATCATCGCCTATTTAACCATCGCCAGCTATCAGTTTGACGGCGGCGGCCGACTGCTTCATATATTAACCGGCATCGAGCCGGTTTATGGAAAACTCATCACCTGCGCTTTGGTGGTGGTCTTCACTATGGCGGCCGGCATGATGTCCATCGTGGCCATGGACATCTTTAACGGCACGCTCATGACTCTGGGTATTCTCTTTGCTTTGCCAATCGTTTTCAATGCTGCTGGCGGCTGGGAGCAGATTACTGCCAACCTGTCCGTGCACCATTTCACGGTGTTTGGCCGTCTGGGAATTTTGCCGGCGCTGGGACTTTTCCTGCCGACGTTTTTCCTGCTCCTGGGAGAAAGCAGCATGTATCAGAAGTTTTTTTCAGCTAAAAACGAAAAAGCCGCACGCAATGCAGTCATCGGCATGATCATCGGAGTCATCATTATCGAAGTCGCGCTGGATACGGTCGCCATATTTGGTGGCAGCATTTACGCCAAAGATGCGGCGTACGTCAATGCAGACGGCTCGTTTGTGAAAAGCATGACCGAAACCGTGATCATCAAAGTAGCGGCTACCAATCTCCCCACCATTGCCGGCATCGTGTTGTTGTGTGCGGCTGTAGCGATAATTTTTTCCACGGCCAACACTTTTTTGATGATTCCTTCCACAAATATTACCAGAGATATTTATCAACGGTTCATCAATCCGGATGCCAGCCAGAAAACCATTGTCTGGTTTCAACGATTGATGATTCCCGCACTCGCGGCCCTGGCGTTTGTGGTTTCAACGTTTTTTGAAACGATCCTGGATATGGCACTCTATGCTTACACCATGGTTGGCGCCGCGGTGACCCCCGCGCTTCTGGCGGCCTTTTTATGGAAAAGAGTCACCGTGCAGGGCGGCGTGGCTTCTGTGGTCTCAGGAATGGCCATGACGGCGCTGTTCGGTTTTTTGAACACGGTAGGCGTCATCAATTTGGATTACGACTACATTATCTACCCGGCCGGCGGCGCCTCTATCCTGGCGCTCTTCGTGGTGAGCTTGATGACCGCCCCATCGCCGGAAGAAAAATGGCGGCCGTTTCAAGCGGAAGCGGCGACTGAATAATCCGGTGAAAAACAAAAGCTGGCAGGATTCAAGTTTTCAATGCGTGAAATCCCCAACCGTCTGGTTGTTTAACCAGGTGGCTGGGGATTTTTAGGATGGCGCTACCGCTCCTTTCAAAAAAAATACAAATCCCGTTTTTCTGGGTTTCGAACGAACGGACAAATCGAGTCTAACTAGTGATTGCCCGAAAACGAGCGTCTTCATGCTGAGCGGAGTCGAAGCATGACTTAAAAACAACA
>JBHHXN010000096.1:0-19422 GCA_046757025.1 bacterium | reverse complement strand
AAAAAAAAGTGTGTAATTTCTTGGTAGGTGGTCAATAATTGAACAGTTTGTCCAGCACGGAAAAGCCGTAAATGTAAATTGGAAATTTGAAAGTACAATATGCAAATGAACTTATCAGAACCGTGTACGTACCATGGTCGCAAAAAGGTAGGTATTCAGAAATGCTGGCAACTTTTTTCAGGACGGAACTTGTTTATTTGCTTTTTTCATTTTGCTTTTTGAATTGATCCAATGACTTCGCCTAAATAATTCATAGCCACGAAATCACAAAGACACAAAGCATTGCAAATAACGTCCATTTGCAATGCTACCGGACGGTACAAAAATTTACTTAAGATTGCAGGTGCGATTAAATATGATTTGCAATCCTTCTAACGTGAGATGGGGTTCAAATTTTGGAGTAACGGCTAATTTGGGGGACATTATTTTTGCGATACCGCCTGTGGCAATAATCTCATTTTCATTGCCTAACTCTTTTGATATTCGCTGAATCAAGCCATTCACCAATTCCACCGTGCCATACATTATGCCGGCCTGCATACTGGATTCCGTGGTGGTGCCGATGATTTTTTCCGGAAATTTTAATTCGACTTTTGGCAACCTGGCAGCAAATTTATGCAGCACCAATGACGATGTTTCCACACCAGGCGCAATAATACCGCCCAGATACTCGGCGTGGCCTGAAACGATATCGAATGTCGTAGCGGTTCCAAAATCCACAATGATCAAAGGTCCGCCAAATTTTTCATATCCGGCCACGGCATTGCAAATCCTATCAGCGCCAACGGAAGTTGGATCATGGTACAAAATTTCAATCCCAGTATCCAAATTTGAATCCACGACGACCACTGGCACGTTCAGTTCATTCTCAACCATGGCAGAAAACACGAAGGTCTGATCGGGCACCACAGAAGAAATGGCACAGCCGGTTATTCTTTTGATATCAACATTTTCGCTTTGACACAACATTTTCACCATGATCCAACTTTCATCAATGGTTCGTGTGGTGACACTTGATATGCGCCAGTGAGCAGTTATTTTGTTTCCCTGGAAGATTCCCAGAGTTATGTGCGTGTTACCAATATCAACAACAAGTAATTTGTTATTCATGATTTTTCAACAAACCTCGCCTGTTTTTACGGTGATCGGTTGTGCATTTTTCTGTTTTAAGATAAGCCAGCCGTTGCCATCGATATTATGGAAGACACCTGAAATCGTGCGATCTTCAATTTGTATCCGGATGGGTTTTTTAAATTTTGGGCAGCGCCTGAGCCATTCTGAGATGATATATTCATAATTTTCCTTTTCGATGTGATGGTAAATCTCTTCAAATTGATTTAAAAAAGCAACCATGAAATCGACTCGGCTCGTTATCTTTTTTGAGACCAGGTACAAGGATGTGGATTTACTTCGGATTGTGGAGTGAAAATCCGACTCGTCGTGATTAATATTGATGCCAATCCCCACTACAATTGATGTAAGCCGGCCTCCTTTAAAATCCGATTCAATTAAAATGCCGCTCAGTTTCCTGGATTGTAACATCACATCGTTTGGCCATTTGAGCGTCGGGTTGAGCTGACTTAGTTTCTCCACGGTTTGCGCTATGACCACACCAGCCAATAGCGAAATGAGGCCTAATTTCTCGGTTGCTAAAACAGGCCGCAGAATAATTGAAATGCACAAACCTTTTCCCGGCTGCGAGTACCACTTACGTCGTTGTCTGCCTCTCCCCTGCCGTTGATGATCCGCAATGACCAGCGCGCCTTCTTTTTCGCCACGCCTGGTTAATCTTTTTGCATAATCGTTGGTGGAGCTGATTTCCATAAAAGGGTATATTTCCCTCCCAATGAACCGCGTTTGAATTCTCTCAGCAATTTCATCAGCAATTACGTGAAAATTGTCCAGTGAAGAATTTACATTCGCTGTCATTTGAGTAACGCACCTTCGTCAAACATCTTTGTAAGTTCCAAAAACCTGTCGCAAAGCATCCGATATTTCACCTAATGTGGCATAGGCTTCCACACATTCAATGATAATCGGTAATAAATTCGAGCTTCCCGACGCGGCTTTTTGCAATTTTGCCAGCAACTGAGAAACCCTCTCGCCATGGCGTTTTGCTTTCAATTCTTTCAGCTTTTGAATCTGCAATTTTCTAACAGCCGGATCCACCTTTAAGATTCGCTGTTTTTGAACCCCTTCCTCAATGAAGTCATTTACTCCAACTACAATTTTTTCTTTCGATTCCACGGCTTTCTGAAAGTCATAAGCGCTTTTAGAGATTTCAGCTTGAAAATATTTTTTCTCAATGGCGGCAATGGCTCCGCCCATTTTTTCTATCGTATCTAAATAGTTCCATACTCGTTCTTCAATATCAGTGGTCATTTTTTCTAAAAAATAAGATCCTCCAAAAGGATCTACCACATCGGCGATGCCCGATTCATGCGCAATAATTTGCTGTGTTCGCAAGGCTATTCGTACGGATTCTTCGGTGGGCAAAGCCAGGGCTTCGTCTTTTGAATTTGTGTGCAGGGACTGTGTGCCTCCCAGCACCGCTGCTAAAGCCTGGAGGGTCACTCGGATGATGTTGTTATCGGGTTGTTGTGCTGTGAGGGTCGAACCAGCGGTTTGGGTGTGAAATCTCAACATAAGAGATTTTGGATTTGTGGCCTGAAATTTCTCCGACATGATTTTTGTCCAGATGCGCCGCGCTGCCCGGAATTTGGCAATTTCCTCGACAAAATGATTGTGACACGCGAAAAAGAACGAGAGTCGTGCACCAAATTCATTCACATTTAAACCGCGTTCCACGGCTGCTTGCACGTAGGCTATGGCGTTAGCGAACGCGAAGGCCAACTCCTGAACCGCGTTGGAGCCCGCTTCCCGGATGTGATAGCCGCTTATAGAAATGGTGTTCCAGCTTGGTAAGCGGTCTTTGCAATATTCAAAAATATCTGTGATCAGCCGCATGGAAGGTTTTGGTGGATAAATATAAGTAGCGCGTGCGACATATTCTTTCAATATATCATTCTGGATGGTGCCACTGATCTTTTTGAGATCGGCCCCCTGCTTTTTGGCCATGGCCACGTACAAAGCAAGCAAAATTGCTGCTGTGGCGTTTATGGTCATGGAAGTGGTTATTTTTTCCAGGGGAATGCCATCGAATAGAATTTCTATGTCAGCAAAACTGTCGATGGCCACACCGGATTTACCCACTTCGCCTTCGGCCATAGGGTGATCGGAATCGTAGCCCATTTGCGTGGGTAAGTCAAACGCCACAGACAATCCCGTCTGTCCTTTGTTTAACAAATAAGCGAAACGCGCGTTGGTTTCTTTGGCAGTGCCGAAACCACTGTACTGCCGCATGGTCCAGAATCGGCCGCGATACATATTGGGGTAAATTCCTCTGGTAAAGGGAGGCTCCCCTGGCTTCTCAGCATCGATCTGTGAGTTATCCAAATCGTCCAAGGAATAAAAGGACTTAAGCGTAAAATTCGAATCCGTTTTAAATACTTCTTTTCTCTCGGGTGGAGATGCAGGTTTTTTGACTGGCAGCTTCGACATGGCTCTTAGTGGTCCTTTAGATTAAAATTGTATTCAGGTGATAATCAACCATCAAATAGGCGGCGTTTTGAACTTCTCGCGTGGATGAAAATTTTGGTGAACTTCTTTTAGATAATCTCTATCCAGGTGAGTGTAAATTTGCGTACTGGAAATATCCGCATGGCCGAGCATTTCCTGAACCGCTCTCAGGTCTGCCCCGCCCTCGATCAAGTGCGTGGCAAACGAGTGCCGAAAAGTGTGGGGAGAAATTTGCTTCTTAATACCAGATTGGTTGACATAGTACCGCAATATTTTCCAAAAACCCATTCGAGATAGCGGACCTCCGCGCCAATTGAGAAACAAATAATCACCGCTTTTACCAGCCCTGGTTATGTGTGGCCGAACGCCGGACAAATACTGGTTTGTAAAAAAGATCGCTTGCTCGCCGATGGGCACGATGCGTTCTTTGTTGCCCTTTCCGATGACCCGAATAAATCCATCTTCAAAAAATAAATCTGAATTTCGTATGGTAATGAGCTCTGAGACTCGCAGTCCGGAAGCGTAAAGAAATTCTAGCATGGCTTTGTCACGTAAGCCTTTATCTTCAGCCACATTGGGTTGTTGCAAAATAAGTTCAATTTCAGGCTGCGAAAGCGTATCTGGCAATTTTTGAGCTTGCTTCGGAAAACTAATGTTCGAACTGGGGTCGAGCCGGACATAGTTCTCACCGATTAAAAATTGGTGAAACATTCGGATGGCCGACAAATTACGGGCGCTGCTTGAGGGAGCATATCCAAGCGTCCGTAGTTCATGAATCAAGGCTAAAATATCCGAAGGTCGGACTTCGTTTAAGTCCTTGACCCCGCGATATGTTAAAAATAAAAAGTAGCGATCTAAATCATTCTGGTAGGAAAGCGTGGTATTTTTTGCGGCATTTTTTTCGATTCGAAGAAAATTCAGGAATTCGTCGAGATATGTTTCCATGAAAAAATTGAGCGATTATTCTGCTCCCGGAAGGACTCCTTCGGTAAGTGATAGCGCTATACCGGACAACATGACTTCAGGACCTAATTTCGTAAAGTCACCTGAAAGTAAACTCGAATCGACATTGGAATACAGGGAGCAACCGGCTTCCTTTTCAATGGTCAGACCCGAAAGTCGCCCTTGATGCTCACCGATGAAAGTGACTTCTCCCAGCATCTCACTGACGACATAACCGGTACAGAAATGCAGTTGTAAATGCGTGTTGTGGGTATAGACACTGATCAGCATGCCTCTTTCATTGCCAATGGGTATATCAGGATAAATTTCTAATGATAGCTTGCGGCCGTCTTCCTGGTTTTCAAGAATCATGCGATAATTATTTCCCCAAAACTTTGCATCGACTCCCAGTACTTTTGCAATCTTTTCGATGTCTTCTTTCTTAAAATTCACCTAACGGCTCCTGATAAATTCAATTGAATAACAAAACCCCGATTTAACATCGGGGTTTCTTTTCTTGGATTGGGTTCAAATAATTTTTTGCAAATAATAATTAAATGCGGACAACTTTCGTGGCATGCAATCCTTTTTCACCGGAAATTGACTCAAATTGAACCTCAGCGCCTTCCTGTAAGGTTTTGTAACCGTCCATGTCGATGACCGAAAAATGTACGAATACATCCTCACCGCTTTCCGTTACAATGAAGCCATAACCTTTATTGTCGTTAAACCATTTCACTGTACCTTTGTCCATGTTTTACTCTCCTCCTCAAAGTTAATAAATCCTACAAAATATAATTAATTAATCGATTTTTGTCAAGAAATTTTTCCTCAAGAGAATGATTTAAATCTCATCAAATTAATTTAACGGCATGCAATTTTGTAAAAGGCTATTCCGTGTGAATTTGAATGGAATTTCTAATTTCCTGCAATGCTTGTTGTATATCCCTCGTTTTGAAAATTGCCGAACCGGCCACAAGAACACTGGCACCCGCCTCCACAACTGACAAGGCGATTGTTTTGTCAATGCCGCCGTCCACTTCGATGACGACATCGTGATTACCTTGTTTTATTAAATTAGAGATTTTTTGAATTTTTTCCAGTGACTGCGGGATAAACGCCTGTCCCCCAAACCCGGGATTGACACTCATCACCAAAATTAAATCCACGTTCGGTAGGATTTCTTCCAGGACATTTACCGGCGTAGCGGGATTCAGCGCTACCCCCGCTTTGGCGCCATTCCGCTTAATTAAATCGATGGTTCGGTGTAAATGCGTGACGGCTTCTACATGCACCGTAAGGTATTGCGCGCCGGCATGGATGAAACGTTCAAGGTAATTATCCGGATTTTCGATCATCAAATGCACGTCAAGCGGCAGCGAAGTCAGTTTTTTAACGACTTCCACCATCAGTGGACCAAATGTGATGTTCGGCACAAAATGACCATCCATGACGTCCAGATGAAACCAGTCTGCACCGGCTTTTTCGGCCTCTTTAATTTGCTGACTTAATTGAGAAAAGTCAGCAGACAAAATGGATGGAGCGATTTGTATCATGATACCTGGCTGCTTTAATTATTAATGGTGCTGACTATGATGTTTACGGTATCCCCGTTTGCGACTTTTAATCCGGGCTCAAGGGATTGCGCAATCACCGTATGTGGCAGCAAGTCCACATTAAATTGATATTTCACGGTACCAAAAGTGAGGCCCGATTTTTGAATTTCTCGTTTCGCTGCATCCAGTGTTTTTCCTAACACGGAAGGGACGATTACGTTTTCAACCGGCTTTCCCAGACTGACGGTGATGTCGATGGTGGCACTGGCTTTGACATACGAATTGGCGGGATGCGATTGCGCGATGACCACTTTTGGCAGCTCGTCAGGTACGTATTGATATTCCCTTTCCCCCACACGCAAACCAATGCTTTTCAACGTTTCTTCTGCATTGGTTTCGGATAATCCGATCAAATTTGGCACCTGCAGTTCTCTTTCTCCCACGCTCACCGTTAAATAGATTCGACGGCCCTTTTTCACCAGGCGGTTTGCCCGCGGATTTTGATCGACGACGTAACCAAAAGGCAATTGCGAATCGTATTTCTCACCCGCTTTAACAACTTTGAGATTTTGCATCTCCAGCAATTCTTTGGCGGTTTCATAGCGTTTGGCAATCACGTTGGGAACCGCTAAAGCCTCGCCGTGTTTGGTGTACCAGGGCATAACGGTTTGATCAAAAAAAATGGCTACCACGACCGTCGCTACGATTAAAACGCCAGAAACCAATAAGATTTTTTTCAATATTAGATTCATAATTCGTTCAACCGCTCTCCATTCGTTTTAAAATACTTTTTTAAGTTTAACAGCAAAAGTTCCGTCCATATCATGTTTGTGGGGAAAAGTTGAAAGATAGCCTTGCACCGAATAAAAATTATTCAGCGAAATATGGTTTTCCTGTACAATTCTAAAATTCTTGTTTTCATCGAGAAATTCAGCGATGAGCTCTTCGTTTTCCTCGGGCTCGATGGTGCAGGTACCATAAACTAATTCTCCTCCCCTGCGCAGGTGCTTGCTCGCATTATTCAGGAGCCGCTTCTGCAGAATGGTTAAATCAAAAATATCGTTTAAGGTTTGTTTCCAGCGCAAATCAACCCTTTTGCTCAAAACACCCAAACCCGAGCACGGAGCGTCAAGAAGAATTTTGTCGAATGGTGCCAATGCGATGGTGGAGCCGTCTGCCACAAGCGGCGTGACGCATCGTATTTGCAATCGTTTCAGATTCGCCTGCAAAGATTTGATGCGCTGGAATCGGCGATCAATGGCAACGATTCGACCCGTATCCGACATCAATTGCGCCAGGTGACAACTCTTGCCGCCGGGTGCGGCGCACATATCCAGGATTCGCTCTCCTTTCTTCGGCGCCAATAGCAAGCTGGGGAGCGCAGTACTTTCGTCCTGAACCGTGAAACAGCCTTTATTAAACAACGGATTGCGTGACAAATCGGTGACGTTTGACGCCTTCAAAAAGTCCGGAAAGTGTTTTGATGGAGTGATTTTGATGCCATGTTTTTTCAGCTCGGGAATTAAAACGTCCACTTCGATTTTATTGGTGTTCACCCGCAGACACACTTCGGGCCGTGCATTATTTTTCTGGCACAATCGCTCGGTTTCTTCCATTCCATATCGCTGTAGCCATCTTTCAAGCATCCAACGCGGATGGGAGTACAAAACAGCCAGCGCAGTAACCGGGTCCTCCACTCTGGCTGGAAATTTGATGGCTTTTTTCTGTCTGAGGTAATTGCGTAAAATGCCATTGACCAGACTACCCCAGGCCGTGCCGCCCATTTTTTTAGCTAATTTCACCCCCTCAGAGACCGCGGCGTATTGTGGGATTTTATCACTGAACCGAATTTGGTACAGGCTGACTTCCAGAATGCTTTTCAATTTTGATGAGACGTCTTTGAACTTTTTGTGAAACAGTTGTTCCAGAATCCAATCGAGTTGACCCTGCCAGCGCACGGTGCCATTCACCAGCTCCAGCAGCAGCGCCTTGTCGCGTTGACTTAATTCTTTTTCAGCAAGAACGTCTGCTAACAGTTCATCTACAAAGCTGCCATTGTGCTTTGTTTTCGCTAATATCTCCACAGATAGCTGTCGTACAGATTTTATAGAGCTATTCAAATCTTTCGCCTTCTTGCAATTTGTGCCCCGCCAAATACGCAGAAGCGGTCATGCTCTTTTTTCCAGCGGGTTGCAATTCCAGGATTTCCAGAAAGCCCGAACCCGTACTTACGATCAATTGCCCTTGTTTTTTATTTACGTAAACGATTTCACCAGGCGTGCCGGCGCTGGAATTGAATGTGGAAATCTGACTTTTCAAAATTTTGATCAGCTTGCCATTAAAAAAGGTATGGGCCGCGGGCACCGGACTGAGTCCTCTTACTAAATTGTGTATCTTAAAATTTGGCTCGTGCCAGTGAATCCGGGCCAGCTCTTTCGTGAGTTTTGGCGCCCTGGTGGCTGGCCCCGTTTGCTGAATTCTTCGGTAGGTGCCATTTTGAATTTGTTCAACAGTCTGTAACAGTATCTCAGCGCCAATTTCAGCCAATTTATCGTGCAGAGTTTGGCAGTTATCTTCGGGTGTAATAGGGACTTTTTTTTGCAGTAGAATATCGCCGGTATCCACTTTTTCTTGAATAAATATCGTGGTCACGCCGGTTTCGGATTCGCCATTTATGAGCGCCCAATTGATGGGCGCTGCACCGCGATATTTCGGCAATAAGGATGCATGTAAATTGATCGTACCTTTTGCTGGGATTTCAAATATGTGCTCTGGTAAAATACGAAAGGCCACAACCACGAAAAGTTCTGACCCGGTCTTTCTTAGAGTCTCAATAAATTCCGAATCGTTGAGATTTTTTGGCTGATAAACGGGTAAATTCAATGCCCGGGCCGCGTTTTTGACCGGAGTAAATTTCACTTTCAAACCCCGACCCACCGGTTTGTCTGGCGCCGTCACCACTCCGACAACATGATGGGAACGCTCATGCAATTTCACCAGGCTGGGAATGGCAAAATCCGGTGTCCCCATGAAAAGTATTTTCATAATCCAACTTTCGACTCGGCTACATTCTGGGAATACGATTTGCCCTCGATTGCTAACTTTTTGAGTCTTTTAGAGAGCAGTTTTCGTTTGATCTGGCTGATACGATCGATAAATAAAATGCCGTTTAAGTGATCGATTTCATGTTGTAAAACCCTGGCCAGCATATCATCGCATTGTTCAATGTGTTCCTTACCTTTTAAATCCAGATATTTAATTTTAATGCTTTCCGGTCTGGTGACGTCTTCACGAATGTCTGGAATGCTGAGGCAACCCTCTTCCAGAGTCACGGTCCCGCTTTCTTCCATAATGACCGGATTGATGTACGCTTTTGGCGGGGCGCCTTCGACGATCAAACCAGAATTAACCACAAACAATGAAATCGGTTCAGCTACTTGCGGCGCTGCCAACCCAATCCCCTCAGCCATAATCATGGTTTCGATCATATCTTCCACTAATGTGTGAATGAATTCATCCATTTCGGTGATTGGTTTGGATTTCATCCGTAAAACAGGATGACCATAGATTACAATATCACGAACTGCCATTTTCCTTTCCCAGAACTTTTGCTACAGAAGAACGCGTGATTTTAATTTTCACATTGGAATCTACTTCCAAAATAAGCGTATTTTCTTTTTCTTTCATGCCGGCGATGGTACCATAAATTCCGCCCGCAGTGATAACTTTGTCACCTTTTTTAAGCGAGCTGATCAAAGCTTGATGCTGTTTCTGTTTTTTAGCCTGCGGTCTAAAAATTAAAAAATACATGATGGCAAAAATCAACACCATGGGTAAGATAAAGCTAAAATTGCTACCGCCAGAATTGCTCTGCAATAAGAATAAAATAGTGTTAAGCACTCCTTCCTCCAATCTTAAAGATAATTAGAATCATTTACTTTATTGTGGTTTGTTTTATAGTTATTAATAAATTGTTGCCGCCACGCTTCGAAATTTCCTTTTTGAATTTTCGCACGCATCTGCGCCACTAATTCATGATAAAAATGGAGATTATGCTGAGTGGCCAATCGCATTCCTAAAATTTCATCGGCCTGAAAAAGATGCCGAATATACGCTCTGCTAAATTTTGAACAAGCATAGCATGCGCATGTTTCATCGATGGGTTGAAAATCCTCCTTGAAAGAAGCATTTTTAATATTCATCGGCCCATTCCAGGTGAATACCTGACCCTTTCTCCCATTGCGCGTGGGAATCACGCAATCAAACATGTCCACCCCCAGCGCTACGGCATTCACCAGATCGTCGGGTTTGCCCATTCCCATCAAATAGCGCGGTTTTTCTTTGGGCAGTAACTCAGTGCATATTTGTGCCATTTCGAATAAAACAGATTTCGGTTCGCCAATGGATAAGCCGCCGATGGCATAACCCGGAAAATCCAATTCAATGAGCTGCTCGGCGCTAATTTTTCTGAGCAACGGAAAAGTACTGCCCTGCACAATGGCAAATAGGAGTTGGTCATACCCAAACTTCGGCTGTGATTCCTGAACCTTTAACAGGCATCGCTTTGCCCAGTTGGTGGTTCGTGTTACCGATTGAGCTGCGTATTTTTCGGTGCACGGATAAGGCGGACATTCGTCTAAAACCATCATGATATCCGAACCTAAACTCATTTGGATTTCCATCGAATGTTCGGGAGTAAAATGGTGGTACGAACCATCGTGATGTGACTGAAACACCACGCCCTCATCATTGATTTTTCGTAACGACGTCAAACTGTAAACCTGAAACCCGCCGCTATCGGTTAAAATGGATTTTTCCCAACATGCAAATTTATGCAGTCCCCCGGCCTTCTCAATGATTTTGTGACCGGGCCGTAAATAGAGATGATAAGTATTACCCAGAATGATCTGACTTTTGACTTCGAGCAATTCATCCGGAGAGAGCGTTTTTACCGTCCCTTGTGTGCCCACTGGCATAAATACCGGCGTTTCAACCACGCCATGAGCTGTGGTCAGCCGGCCAATTCTTGCGCGACATTCCGCAGCTTGTTTGAGAACCGTGAAATCCAAATTAATTTAACACCTCTGCAATGGCCTCGTCTGCGCTCTCCACTGGTAATATATTCAAAGAAATTTGTTTTTGCAAACCTTTTTGAGCCTGTTTCGGAATTATCGCTTTTGTGAATCCCAATTTGGAAGCTTCTTCTAATCTTTTGGTAATCTGCGGAACGGAGCGAATTTCGCCGCCTAAACCGACTTCTCCGACAATGATGGCTTCTGGTGTGATTATTTGATCCTTAAAACTGGAAGCGATGGACATCAAAATACCTAAATCGGCGGCGGGTTCATCCACGCGCACCCCGCCTGCCGCGTTCACGAACACATCGTGAGTCCCCACGCGCAGCCCGATGCGTTTTTCGAGCACGGCCAGGAGCAGGGCTAGTCGTTTGTTATCAATGCCAGTGGTGGATCTTTGAGGCAAGCCATAGCTGGTTGGGCTCACTAGGGCTTGTATTTCAACTAAAAATGGTCGGGTGCCTTCCAGAGTGCAGATAACCGAAGAGCCGGAAATGTTCTCCTTTCTTTGTTCGAGAAATTGTGCGGAAGGGTTCTCCACTTCCTGCAAGCCTTTGCCGGTCATTTCAAAGATGCCAATTTCACGCGTAGAGCCAAAACGATTTTTAACGGTACGCAAAATGCGATAAAAATGCTCCCGGTCCCCTTCAAATTGCAGTAAAACATCAACCATGTGTTCCAGGACTTTGGGGCCAGCAACATGCCCCTCTTTGGTGACGTGCCCCACCAAAACGATGGCGACATTTTGCAGCCTGGCCACACGAGACAGCTCCAGTGCACACTCTCTTACCTGGCTGATGCTGCCCGGGGTACTTTCAAAGGCCGGCTGATAAGCGGTCTGGATCGAATCGACGATCACTAGTTGCGGTTTGATTTTTTCAATACTGGCGATGATTTGATTGATGTCGTTCTCGGCGTAGATGAACAAAAAGTCCGAATTCAAATCGAGACGTTTGGCACGCAGCTTAGTCTGCTGCACCGACTCTTCCCCGGAAATATATAACACCGGTAATTCTTTCCTGGCCATGGCAACACCTTCTTGTAGCATCAGAGTGGACTTGCCGATGCCGGGGTCCCCACCCAATAAAATCAAAGATCCGCTGACGATTCCTCCACCTAAAACGCGATTGAATTCATCGCTTCGAGCTTTCATGCGCTGATGATGATTGAATTCTACGGCGGATAAAACGGTTGGCGGTGCGGGGGATTTTGAGCTGGCACGATTTGAGGTTACTTTCAGTGGAACGGTTTCTTCAATAAAACTATTCCAGCTGTCGCATTCATCACACCGACCCAGCCAGCGCAGGGAAACTTTTCCGCACGTCTGGCAGGTAAATTGAATTTTTTCTTTTTTGACTTTTTGCAATTACCGAAACCTCAATCCAAACTCATTTTTCCCACTGCAAAATATCAAATAATCCGTAAAAAGTCAAGAATAAATTATTGACAATCTTTCAATGTTTTCATATATTTAGCCGACTCTGAAAAAACAAAAGGACTGCAACCAATTACAATTTGCACTCAAAATGATGGCAGATATTTCCTGCATTTCCAAGTGCAGTAAACCCTGTTTACTGTTCCTGCTGATAGCGGGCTACTTTTCAACCTGTGCCAAATCTCAAGAAAAGCCACATCTTGCACCGACCATTTTCGCAAAAATTTACACTGAAATGGTACTGCAAAATATTTCAAATGCAAATTCGGACTCATTAGATAACTTGCAAACGGTACTTGATAAATATGAAATTGCAAAAGAGGATTTTGAACGAAGTAAACTATATTTTGATGAAAATCCGGAAATGTGGCTGGAAGTTTTCACCCTGGTGAACGAAGAGCTGAAAAAATTTGAAGAATCCCAAAAAGATAGCACCGAAACTCGCTGACCGCCCCAGCTTTCCCCTCTCCCCCAAAAGCCCCTTTTCTATCAATCTTTCACCTCACATCGGTCATTCATTACGAAACACTATTTTCTGGAAGCGTGTCTCAAATGAACACACTGTTTCAATTATTTTCATGCGTTTTAACACAAAATGAAACACTATAAATTCATTACTATATGATTAACAACAACTTAATTTGCCATTCTTATGACTTGTTTTAGTGGCACTTATTTTGCTAAGTAACAACCATACACTTGACTGAGGCAAGGATGTCTTCCAGCAATCTTTTACTGAAATTCAAATTAGCGCTTTTAAAACTTCAAATAAAACTTGTGAGGAAACGATTATTTAAATCTCATTCAAACAAGTTTGATCTCCATTCCAACCCACTGGCATAGCATCTTTGGGGAGGTCAATGACACAGGGACTGGCTCAAAGCTTCTCAGCACTGCAACCATGAGAGTCAGTCCCTTTTTATTTTTACTGAAAGATTTCTTGTTTATTCTGAATGAGCTTGCAGAATAAACTTGACAGCTTCTTCCCACTGCAATACCTTCTGCTCGCCGGTACTCAATTCCTTGATCGTCACTTGCTGCTTTTGCATCTCATCCGGCCCGATGATGACCACAAATGGAATTTTTTTCTTATCCGCAAAAGTGAATTGCTTTTTTAATTTGGATAGGTCAAAAAAGTGTTCAGCGTGAACGCCGGCTTTTCTTAGCTGCTGTGTAAATTTCAAACTCGCTTCCACTGTGGATTCGTCAAACAGGGTTACCAACACTTCGGATTTGGTTTTCGATTCCGGCAGCATGTCCTGTTGCGATAGAACGTCGATGATACGCTCGATGCCAAACGCCACACCGGTTGCGGGAATTTCTCGACCGGAGAACATGCCGATGAGATTGTCATAACGCCCGCCGCCGGTCAGGCTGCCGATTTTAGGCTCTTCCACCACCGATTCATGAATGGGGCCGGTGTAGTAACCCAAACCTCGGGCTAAGTACAGATCAATTTTGTAATACGTGTCTGGAACGTCCAGGTTTTTGAGATGTTGCACGATTTGCAAAAGCTCTTCCGTGCCCTGGCGTATTTCTTCTACTTCGGCAAACCCGCCAGCCAATTCCTCTAACACTTTTTTCGATGTTTGAGAAATTTCCAGCACTTGAAATATTTTATCTGCTTGCTTGGAATTGATTCCGCGCTCAGCTAATTCTTTTTGCACACCCTCCAACCCGATTTTTTCCAATTTGTCGATGGCGATAAAAACCAAGTGGCCTTTTTCAGCCAGGATACCGGCATAATTTACGATGCCGTTCAATATTTTTCGATTGTTTATTCGGATTTTAAACTTCTTAAATTTTAAACTATTCAAAACCTCGTAAACGATGGCTATGGCTTCGGCATCGGCGAGCATGGATTCGGTGCCGATGGTATCCACATCGCACTGGTAGAATTCGCGGTATCGGCCGCGTTGGGGACGGTCCGCGCGCCAGACCGGTTGAATCTGATAGCGCTTGAACGGGAATATCAGCTCGTGCTGGTACATGGCCACCACCCGGCTCAAAGGGACGGTCAAATCGTATCGCAGTGCCTCGTTGACCAGTTCATGATAATCCTGAACCACTAACTCTTTTCGGTCTCTCAACAGCTCCTCAAGTGGGGTTCCCCTTTTCAGCACTTTGAAAATCAGCGATTCGCCTTCCTCGCCGTATTTGCCAGAAAGCACTTCCAATTTTTCTATGGCTGGGGTTTCCAGAGGCTCGTATCCGTAACGCTCGAAAATGTTTTTGATGGTGTTGATGACATACTGCCGGCGCCACATATTCTCGGGTAAAAAGTCACGGGTGCCTTTGGGTAGTGTGGGTTTGACTGTGGGCATGTTAGCTCTGTTTCTATAATGGAGTTAGCAATCGAATTAATTTAAAATTTATCAAATAACTTCATGGATTTTTTAAAGATGGAACAAAGTTAACCAGCAAGCGGGCCAACCATTCCTTCCACTTCCTCCAATATTTCCCCGGATTGCACCAGCGCCTGCATGCGGTTGTGATCGTTATAAAGCGGGCGGTCTTCCTCCAGTCGAGTCACATGTCTGCGAATCACCTCTTTGGCTTTCTGGACGCCGTGCCCAGGCATGAAATCGCGGAAATCCAGTGCCTGGGCTGCGGCCATGAACTCGATTCCAAGAATGCCGTAAGCATTGTCTAAAATTTGTCTGTTTTTGATGGCGGTATTCATGCCCATGGAGACAAAATCTTCCTGGTCAGCGGCTGCGGGGATGGAAGCGATGCTGGCCGGAGCGGATAACATTCTTTGCTCCACGATCAGGGTGTCTGCGGTATATTGACTGAGCATCATGCCGGAGAACATGCCCGCGCCTCTGGTCAAGAAAGCCGGTAAACCCCCACTGAGGGCCGGATTAGTCAAGCGGTTCAGACGTCGCTCAGATAACACGCAAACCATGGTAATCGCTGCTCCAACCATATCCATAGGCAGCGAAACCGGCGTGCCTTGAAAATTGGCTCCCGTGAGTGTCAAGTTGTACTCGGGGAAAAAAATAGGATTGTCGCCAATGCCGTTGAGCTCGATTTCCACCTGTTTTTTAGCGAAGGCCAGCGCATCGTGTGCGGCGCCGATGACCTGTGGTGAGGAGCGCATAGAGTAGGCATCCTGCACTTTGGTTTTCATCTTGCCGGTGGTGAGATCGCTGCCTTTGATGCATTTCATTATGGCTGTGGCGCTGCGAACGGCGCCAGAAAATCCGCGGGCTTGGTGCAGCCGCACATCGTAAGGTTTGAGATTGGCGCGCAGAGCTTCCAGACTCATGGCGCAAGCGATTTCCGCCTGCCGCAGCCAGCGGTCCATATCATACAACTGAATGGCGCTCATAGCCGTTAACAAATTGGAACCGTTGATGGTGGCCAGCCCATCCCGTGCTTGTAAATCGGGGATTGGAATTTTAGCTTTGTTCAGGGCTTCTTTCCCGCTCATACGCTGCCCCTGGAAAAAGGCTTCCCCTTCGCCCATGAGTAGCAGCGCGATTTGCGACATGGGAGCTAAATCACCGCAAGCGCCCACCGAGCCCTTTTGGCAGACCACGGGAATCACGTCTTTGTTCAGCATTTCAAGGAGTGTGAGTGTAATCTCTGGCCGGCAGCCACTGTTTCCGTGTGCGTGTACGTTGATTCGGCTGGCCATGGCGCCGCGCACATACTCGATGGGTGCGGGATCGCCAATGCCAGCGGCGTGGTTGTAAATCAGGTATTTCTGAAATTGTTTCACCTGGTCGTCTTCCAAAACCACTTCAGACAATTCTCCAATACCGGTGTTGACACCGTACATTATCTCACGCGCTTTAATTTTGTCTTCAAGCATTTTTCGGCAATTTTTTAAGCGAACAAGCGCTTGCGAATCCAATTCCACTTTTTCTTTATGACGCGCAATTCGGACGACCTTTTCGACAGTCAGTCCAGAACCGTTCAGAATTATGGCCATGGGGGTCTCCTCATTTTAGAATGGTTCTGTCGTTTCGTTCGACTTAAACATTATTTTCATTTTAGATTGCCATCGCATTTTTTATAGTCTGCCGATAAACAAATTCGATTTGCATAATATTCACTTCAATCACTTCATTAATGCACAAACGATTACCTCCAACCCAGCCAATAGTGGTCGCCGGGATTTGAAATTGTGCACATAGATCTTGTAGAGCACTCAGATTTGTTTCTGGAAGACTCACGACAATTCGTGACGGATCTTCACCAAACAAGATAAAATCTTTTCGTAATGGATAGAGGAGATCAATTTCCGCTCCGTACTTTTGATGCGCATCCGCAAAACAGCATTCTGCAATGGCCACAGCCAGTCCCCCTTCCGATACATCGTGGGCGGAGTGAATCCAACCGGAGCGAATGGCTTTTAAACAGACTTGCTGAAGCTGCTTTTCAAATTGCAAATTGAGCGTGGGGCAATCCCCAACGGTTTTGTTGAACTGCACATTCAAGTACTCGCTTCCACCCACTTCTCCCCTATTCTCTCCCAACAAAACGATGAGATCGCCATCTTGTTTGAAAGAATGGGTGGTGACGTATTTTAAGTCATCCACAATCCCCAGCATACCGATGACGGGGGTTGGGTAAACCACGCCATGCAAATTTTCATTGTAAAAACTTACATTGCCGCCGGTCACTGGGGTTTCGAACATTTGGCAGGCCTCGGCAATGCCCGCCACCGCCTCTTTAAACTGATAAAATATTTCGGGTTTATAGGGATTGCCAAAATTCAGGCAGTTGGTGATGGCCACCGGCCTGCCGCCGCAGCAGACCACATTGCGCGCTGATTCCGCCACGGCGATTTGCGCGCCACGGCGTGGATTCAGATAAACATATCGGCCGTTGCAATCCGTTTTCATGGCCAGTCCGCGGTTGCTGCCTTTAATGCGCACCACTGCGGCGTCGGCTCCCGGCAGCACCACCGAATTGGTTCTCACCATGTGGTCATATTGGTGGATTACCCACTCTTTGCTGGCAATATTAGGAGAAGCGATCATTTTTAAGAACACATCCGAAAGGTTGTCCGGCTGCGGCAGTGAAAACAAATCATAGTTTTGCAATTCGTCAAGATAAGCCGGCTTACGGGCCTCACGATGATAAACCGGAGCGCCTCCTCCCAATACTAACGACTCTGCCGGAATATCGGCTTCCTTTTTACCATTGTGAAAAATGCGCAAGTCAGGCCCTTCGGTGACCTTGCCAATCACTTTCGAATTTAAATCCCATTTTTGGCAAATTTGGCTTATCTGATCTTCTTTGCCGCGTTTGACGATCACCAGCATCCGCTCCTGGGATTCCGACAGCATGATTTCATAAGGTCTCATGTCCGTTTCACGAAGGGGTACGTTGTTTAAGTCGATATCCATTCCACAGTTACCGCTGGCGGACATTTCACTGGTGGAGCAGGTAATGCCAGCCGCTCCCATATCCTGAACTCCTACCACTAAATCTTGCTTGATCATCTCCAGCGTGGCCTCCAGTAGCAGTTTCTCGGTGAACGGATCGCCAACCTGAACCTGCGGTCTGCGGCTTTCGGACTGCTCGTCGATTTCTTCGGACGCGAAAGTCGCGCCATGAATGCCATCCCGACCGGTGGCAGAGCCGATGAGCATCACCGAATTTCCCGCACCGCGCGCCGCGGCTTTGGCAATTCTGTCATGCTTTACAATGCCCACGGCCATGCAATTGACCAGAGGATTGCCCTGGTAGCTTTCATCGAAATAAATTTCGCCGGCAACCGTGGGCACGCCAAAACAATTGCCATAGTCGCCGATACCGCGCACCACGCCGTCGAAAAGATACCGCACTCTGGCGTCTTCCAGCGAACCAAAACGCAACGAATTTAAAGCGGCGATGGGCCGCGCGCCCATGGAAAAAATATCCCGCATGATGCCCCCCACACCGGTTGCCGCTCCCTGGTACGGTTCCACGGCCGAAGGGTGGTTGTGGCTTTCTATTTTAAACGCCACCGCCAGGCCGTCGCCGATATCGATTAAACCGGCATTTTCTTCACCGGCTTTCACAAGCACATCCTTGCCATCTCTGGGCAGTGTTTTTAGCAGCGCAATGGAGTTTTTGTAGCTGCAGTGCTCGGACCACATGACGGAAAAAATGCCTAATTCTGTAAAAGTAGGCGTGCGGCCGAGAATCTCCAGAATTTTCTGGTACTCTTCATCGGACAAACCGTGTGCGCGTGCGGTCTCTAAATTGACTTCAGGTTCTTGCATCAAATTATCTATTTTTCATGAATTGCATGTTTCAGGTTTTCACTGAAAACACGATAAGAGTTGAGGGTCTATGCTTCTTCTTTCCCGGCTCAAGGCTCAAAGCAGGCTCTGGCATCGTTGAAGGAATTCTCAATATGATAATAAACTGAGTTAACCTACATTCGGCGAGTGAAATTGTCTATGTCACTATTATGAGTTAAACTGCTTCTAAAGAACGAACGCTGAATACTTCACTTTCTTTCAAAGTTTCTACTTCAGATTCCGAGACCGTTACAACAGCTATCGTATCTCCAAACACATTAAAGATTTCTAAAGAATATCCATCTTCGGAAGTCGCCGATGGATGGTGTTCCACAATGGTAGCGACATCTCCTTTTTTCAATTTCTTTGCGGGAATATCCTTGAGTAAAACGACTTCTTTAAATAATTCATATTTCATCTTTACCTCACTTCTTATCGGGAAACATTGTTATGAACGTAGTCGAATTGGATTCATACTCTTTCATCCATATTGTGCGGACCAACAAGGTTTGCTCATTCGGCCCTTTGAGCTCCCCTACGGCTATCCAGTTAGCTCAGCATAGGTAATGGGCGCGGTTACGACAGCTCGG
>JBHHXN010000095.1:0-19669 GCA_046757025.1 bacterium | reverse complement strand
AATTAAAAAAGCCATGCTTCACAATGCTTAACAGGCAGAAAGACTAAATACAAACTATCATTAAGAAACAGGCTGGATAGAACCGAAATTATGAACTGCATAAAAGAACCTTCTGGCCGTTGGGGCGGTAGTTGGACCGAGAAAAAATTAGATGCTTTTTCTAAGTATGTTTGGTCCTACTTATCCATTATGAAAAAACATCCAAACTGGAAAACTATCTATTTTGATGGCTTCGCAGGAAGTGGGGGTAGAACGGAGGATATTTACAAAAATAGGCCGTTATTTGAAGAATTGAATATCAGTGAGGAAAGCAACGTCTACAAAGGTTCTGCTGAACGAGTCTTAAGCCTTAAAGATAATTTTGCCTTTAATTACTATTATTTCATAGATACGGATAAAAAAACTTTAAAAAACTTGCAAGTAAGAATAGAAGAAAAATTCAGCGAATCTCCAAATATCATTTTCAGAAAGGATGACGTCAACAATCAATTGTTGGAATTATCAACTGCGATGAAAAGAGATAAGAAATATGCGGCCTTGATCTTCTTAGACCCGTTTGGAATGCAAATAAGATGGCAGAGCATTTGTTCATTACAGGGTACACGAACAGATATATGGATTCTACTGCCAACCGGTGTAATTGTGAATCGACTATTAGATAAAGATGGAAAATTAGAACACATTGAAAAGTTAACCTCTTTCTTTGGACTTGCAGAACAAGAAATAAGAGAATTTTTTTACAAAAAAGAGACCGAACAAACCTTATTTGGAGAAGAAGAAAGAATTAAAAAAGTAACAAAACCGATTGACAAAATTGCCAAACTGTATGTTCAGCAACTTAAGACTATTTGGAAGTTTGCAACCGAAAAGCCTCTGGTATTGTTGAACCACAAGAATGTTCCAATTTATCATTTAGTTTTTGCCTCAAATAATAAAACCGCTGTTAAAATAGCCAGTCAAATCATTCAAAGAGAAAACTGATGGCACATTCAAAAATAGAATGGACGGAAATGACCTGGAATCCGGTAACGGGTTGCAATAAAGTCTCTGCCGGATGTAAATATTGTTATGCCGAAGTCATGGCAACACGTCTACAAGCCATGGGCTTAGAGAAATACAAAAATGGATTTCAATTAACCTTGCATGAAGCAGAATTGCAAAAACCATACACCTGGAAAAAACCGCAAATAGTTTTTGTCAATTCCATGAGTGATTTGTTTCATGAAGAAATTCCCATTGAGTTTATACAACGTGTTTTTCAGGTGATGCGAGATAATCCGCAGCATGTATTTCAAGTGCTTACCAAACGGGCTGATGTCCTTTATTACTATGATAGCGAAGACTGGTTAGAATGGCGCCACAATATTTGGATGGGTGTGTCGGTTGAAAACCAAAGTGTAATTAACCGAATTGAACTAATAAAAAGGACCAGAGCTCAAGTCAAATTTCTTTCATGCGAGCCTTTGTTAGGCCCTTTGTCTAATTTAGATCTAAATGGCATACACTGGGTGATTGTCGGCGGAGAAAGCGGAAAAAAAGCTCGTCCTATGAAAGAAGAATGGGTAAAAGACATCAAAGAACAAAGCTTGCGCGACGATGTGCCATTCTTTTTCAAACAATGGGGCGGCATCAATAAGAAAAAATCTGGTCGCATATTGGATGGCAAAACATGGGATAGTATGCCAGTGCTGTCAGAGTAAAGATGGGCACAAGTTGATCGAGCAGGGAAGGTCGTGGAGTGCGGGTCTAAAGCATTTCCACAACGCCAACAGAAGTGTGGCCTCGGCTCTTGACTTCACCGGCCACTGGAGCGGGAGATTGACCAGATGGTCTATGAACTCTACGGCCTAACCGGGGAGGAGATACGGATTGTGGAGGGTGTCTGAACCGTGATTATGGGGATTTGAGGATGAACATGATGAATGAAAATCCAAAGAAATCAGGTAAATCGAGTCATCAAGAAAATCAAGGTTCAGACGGTTTTTTGCACGGTGACTTGACTCGTCGCATCATCGGGTGCGCCATACGGGTGCATTCCACCCTGGGCAATGGTTTTCAGGAGGTTCAGCCTGTGAAATAAAACCATGTAAAACCTTTACTACATATATGTTCTTGAGTGCAGTGGCGGTTATTGGTATACCGGATATTGTAAGAACCTACGAAAGAGATTGGAAGAACATATGTCCGGCAAAGTAAAATCTACAGTTAATAGGAGACCGGTGAAATTAATTTACTTTGAAGGATGTGTTAATCAACAGGATGCCACACATAGAGAAAAATATTTGAAAAGTACTTATGGAAAAAGATATATACGAAACAGAAAGAAAAACTATTTCACAGGCTGAATACCAGCGCGCCCTGGCCATTGAAATGAATCTCGAAGGCTTATCCTTCCAACGCGAATAGGAAATGCCGATTTATTATCGAGACCAGAATATCGGCCCCCGTCGCGTGGACTTTTTCGTGGAAGATTTGGTCATGGTGGAATTGAAGGCGCTCATTAAGCTTGAAGATGTTCATTTGGCACAGGCAATGAATTACCTGGAAGCATACGGTATAGAAATCGGACTGCTGATAAATTTCGGCGCAAGAAGCCTGGAGTTCAAGAGGGTTCACCTGAATAAACAAAAACCCACAAAAACAGGCAAACGTTCAGGCGCTGGAGCGTGAGATCGACCAGATGGTCTATCAACTCTACAGCCTTACTGAAGATGAGATACGGATTGTCGAGGCAAACAAAGCATAACACTGCCAGAACTCCGTACCCTATCAGGGTTAAAATTTAGAGTAAATAAAATTGAGCTGCCCGTTGCTCACAATTACTGGGAACCAATACATGACTCTGTTGATTAAGTCGAAGAAACCTGCAGGCTGAGTCCCGAAGTGAATTTGGGAAAGGCCGTAACCTGTTGTTTTTTATTCATGTTTCGACTCCGCTCAGCATGAAGTTTGATGGAAAAATGGACTTAATCAACAGAGTCATACATTGAATACGATAAAAAAATTACCACCTACCACCTGCTATGCTTCATTCAATCCATCCAGCCATCACCACCTGCGCGGCGCGTTTTCGATGACGCGAATGGTGTCACGCGCGATGAGCAGCTCTTCGTTGGTGGGAATGACAAAAGCGTGTAATTTACTTTTAGATTCAGATATCCGGCCAATTTTGCCCGAATGCATACGATTATTTTCCTCGGTATCTAATATCAAGCCGATACTTTCCAAGCCCGCACAAATGCGCTCACGGATAATTGGGGAGTTTTCACCGATGCCGCCGGTAAACACCACGGCCTCGGCCCCATTCATCTCCGCAAAATAGGCGCCAATGTATTTTTTCACCCGCTTACAAAAAATATCGATGGCCAGGCGTGCCCGGCGGTCCTGATTGTCCGCTTCTTCTTCCAGCAGCTCGCGCATATCGTCGGTAAGGCCCGAGATGCCCAGTAAGCCTGAACGCTTGTTCAGAATGTTGTCGATCTCGGAAAAGGTCATGCCCTCTTTGTGGTAGAGATATTCAAAAATGGACACATCCACGTCGCCGGAGCGGGTACCCATGAGCAATCCTTCCAGCGGCGTGAAGCCCATGGAAGTATCGAACGACTCGCCGTTTTTGATGGCGCAAGCTGAGCAGCCGCCGCCCAGGTGCAGGGAAATGATGCTCACGTCCTGCAGCTTCAGATTGTGAAGCTGTCGGTAGCGATAAGAAATGTAGCGGTGGGAGGTGCCGTGAAAACCGTACCTACGGATTTTATAACGTCGATAAAACTGGTACGGAATTCCATAAATAAAAGAAGTCGCTGGCATGGTGGAATGAAAGGCGGTGTCGAAGACCGCTACCTGTGGCACATTCACACCCAACAACTCTCTGGCCGCGCGGATGCCCTTGATATTGGAAGGATTGTGCAACGGCGCCAGCTCGATGCAATCTTCGATGCCGGCTATGACGCTGTCGTCGATTTTTACTGACACTTTGAATTTTTCCCCACCGTGCACCACCCGGTGTCCGATGGCGTGAATATCCGACAGCGAATTGATGCGGTCAATTTTTGATTCCAGCGAAATGATCCAGCGCAGAATCAAATCGATGGCCGCGCGGTGATCGCGGATAGCGGCATCCTTTTTTTGCTTTGGCTGCCCTTCCGCCTGCAGAGTAATCAAGGCGTGGCTGCCAATGCGCTCCAGTACGCCCTTTGCCAGACAGCGATCCTGATCTTTTTGAATCAACTCCAGGTCGGTTTCGATGATTTGAAATTTAACCGACGAGGAGCCGCAGTTTAAGACGAGTACATTCATCCATCCACCTTTTTTAATAACCCCTTAACCTGTATTATTCGAAGCCTGCTGGAATCGCAGCAGAAAATCGAAATTCGCAAAACGTAAATCGGGAATTCCTCTGATTTTTCAAGTTTCGATTTCTGTTTTTCGCAAACTCCGTTTCAACTTTTGCACAAAATATGATCCAGCCTATTTTCAATAATTAGTGTCTTTCCGAAAACCGCGTTTTTTATCATTCTCAGGAGTCCTTCGACAGGCTCAGGGCCTGCCCGAGCAACGCGAAGGGATAAATTCCACGACGAAGAATCTCACACAACCCAATTGGGAAAGTGCAAAAGTGGTGAATTCGTGCACAGGGTTCGTTCTCTGAACAAATTGACTCCGTAGGAAAAGATTCTTCGGTCGCTAGCTCCCTCAGAATGACACGTTTCGATTCTACCAAATTAGCACATATTTTAATTTTTTAACAAAATTTCTGCTAAATGATAATTTCACCGAGGTTGATTTGAAACAGCATCGAAAGTAGATTTTTTATTCGGCAAATCAATTGCGCAGCGGCTTTCCTTTCTTCAACATGTATTTCATGCGCTCCTGTGACAACTTTTCACCGCATAAACTCACAAAAGCCTCCCGCTCCAGGTCCAGAATATCCTGTTCAGTAACGGGATGGGTGGGCGAGGCTTTGGCGCCGCCGGTCAGCACGTTTGCCAGCTTGCTGCCGATGAGCCGATCATGTTCGGAAATTTTACCGGCCTTCACCAGATCGTTTAACGTCGCTTCGATAGCGATTCTACCACCCTCGCCGGGCAGCAAAATGTCCTCCCGCGGCTGCGGTGGCTTAAAATCCTCGCTCAGCTCTAAAACGGCTTTTTTCGCTTCAAACAAAAGCTGCTGCGAATTGATGACGATCTTATCGTCGCGGGTGAGGTAACCGATTTTCACCGCCTCTTTAGCCGAGGATGAAACTTTCGCGAAGCCGATGGCTTCAAACGCTTTTTGCACGACGGGGAACGGACCGGTTCGCGCTTTCTCTAGCGCTTTTAAATGGTTTGACAGCACGCGCAAATTCCCGCCGGCCCCGGGAATGAGTCCCACACCCACTTCCACCAGACCGCAGTACAATTCCGCCGAAGCGACCATGCGATTGGAAGAAGCGGCCGCTTCGTAACCGCCGCCCAGACACAAATTGAACGGCGCCGAAACCACGGGAAAATCAGAGAACCGCAAATTCTGGCTCACATCCTGAAACGATTTGCTGATGGCTTCAACTTTATCCCACTTTTTACTTTCACACAATTGCAGAATCAGTGCCAGATTGGCGCCGGCTGAAAAATTCGGTCCCTGATGACCAATCACCAGTCCTTTCAAGCCATGCTTTGGCACCACTTCCAGAGCAGCCTGCATCATGTCGATGATGGATGCGTCGATGGGATTCATAACCGCTTGCAGCACGCTGTGAAACTCCAAACAAGCCACGCCGTCGCCAATGTCGATCAGACTGGCGCACCAGTTCTTTTTCAGCTCTTTACCTTTTTGCTTTTCCAGAAGCAAATTAATCTCTTTTGGTTTTTGTTCCAGAGTTTGACGTTCCGATTTGATGAAATCGAAATAAGTGATGCGTCCGTTTGAGTATCCATAAAAAGTGGAATGGCCCGATTCTAGCATCTTCGTCACCCACGCTGGCACTTTTTTATTTTCTCTTTGCATGCGCTTGACGGATTTTTCCACCCCGATGGCGTCCCAGGTTTCGAACGGCCCCAGCTCCCAGCCGAAGCCCCATTTCATGGCGTTATCCACGCTTACCACATCGTCGGCGATTTCAGGCAGCCGGTTGGCGGTGTAGTTCAGTGTGCCGGCCAGCAGCTCCCAGAAAAATTTACCGGCGGCGTCATCGCTGAAAGCCAGCGCCTTGATGCGGTCTGCGGTATGGGAATAGCTTTTCGCCACGCGGTAGCCGTCAAATCGCACAGGCTTTTGGGGCGTAAATTCAAAAGTGTCAAGATCGAGTGAGAGTATCTCTTTACCGACTTTCTGATAAAAGCCTTTTTTCGTTTTCGCCCCCAGCCACTGGTTGTCGAGCATTTTCCGCAAAAATTCTGGTGCTTTAAATATTTCCCGAGATTCATCGTCCTGACAGAATTCATAGGTGTTCTGCGCAACATGCGCCAGGGTATCCAACCCCACCACATCAGCGGTTCTGAACGACGCACTTTTGGGCCGGCCCACCAGGGTACCGGTGATTTTGTCCACTTCTTCCACCGTCAGCTTCATCTCTTTGGTCAGCTTCATGGTCAGCATCATACCAAACGTACCGATTCGGTTGGCGATAAAATTGGGCGTGTCTTTGGCAAAAACAATTCCTTTGCCGAGCACGGCTTCGCAAAATCCAGTCAAAGCATCCACGAATTCTGGTCTGGTTTTTTTGCCTGCAACAATTTCCAGCAACCGCATGTAGCGTGGGGGGTTGAAGAAGTGTGTAACCAAAAACCGTTCTTGAAAATCCATCGGCATGTTTGCCATCATTTTTTCTATGGCCAGACCCGAGGTGTTGGATGAAACCACTGCATTCTTTTGCAATTGTGGATGAATCCGCTGAAACAGAGTCTGTTTGATATCCAGACGCTCGATGATGGCTTCCAGCACCCAATCGACCTCTTTGAGTTTTTCAAGGTGGTCGTCATAGTTGCAGGGCGTGATCAGACTGGCCGTTCGTGGATTGTAATAAGGCGACGGTTTTATACTCAGAGACGCTTGCAGCCCTTTCTCAGAAATTTCCTGAGAGATGTCGAACAGATAGGATGGGATGCCGGCATTGGATAAATGGGCCGCTAGCTGTGCACCCATGACACCGGCGCCGAGCACGGCGACTTTTTCTATTTTCGTTTTCATGGCTTCCCCCCTACATTCTTTCGATGATGGTTGAGATGCCCTGTCCGCCGCCGATGCACATGGTGGCCAGCCCGAATTTGGCTTTTTTCTGCTCCATGACATTCAGCAGGGTGGCTAAAATGCGTGCGCCTGAGCAACCAAGCGGATGCCCCAAAGCGATGGCGCCGCCGTTGAGATTGACTTTGTCCATGGGCCAGCCGGCCTTTTCAATAACGTAAAGCGACTGCGCGGCAAAGGCTTCGTTGAGCTCGATAACATCGATATCATCGATGGTCATGCCGGCTTTTTGCAGCGCTTTCTCCGTCGCGGGGATGGGCCCCATACCCATACGCGTCCAATCGACGCCCGCGAACGCCCGGGCAACTATGCGCGCTCGAGGCTTGAGATCGAGCTGCATGGCCAGCTCGCTGCTGGTCAACAGTACAGCTGCAGCGCCAATGGAAAAGGGACTGCTGGTAGCGGCCGTAACTGTGCCGTTTTTTAAAAACGCCGGCGCCAGCGATTTGATTTTTTCTACATCCGGCTCGCGTGGGCCTTCGTCCTTTTCGATGAGCTCGCCGTTCTTTTTGATGGCGATAATTTCGTTATCAAACCGCCCGTTTTTCCAGGCATCCAGGGCTTTTTTGTGTGAGTCCATGGCAAAGGTCTCCTGCATTTCACGACTGATGTTGCCATCTTTCGCCAGGTTTTCCGCCGTTTCTCCCATACCCATGTAAAATTGCAATTCGGCCAGTTTTGGGTGGAAGCTGGGATTAAAGCCGCCCATGGGAATGGCGAACATGTCCTCCACGCCGCCGCCCACACCCGCTTCGATATCGCCAGCAAGTATCGCCCTATCCACCTGATGCACCGCGTCCATGGAGGAGCCGCAAAATCGGTTCACGACTTTCGCGCCGGCTTCCTTTGGAATATCCGCCAAAATGGAAACGCCTCTCGCAATCAGCATGCCCTGAGTGGCTTCTGGAAAAGCGCAACCCAAAACCACATCTTCAATTTTTTCTTTGGGAAATTTTGGATTTCTTTCCAAAAGACCTTTTACAACCTGGGCGGCTAAATCGTCGGCGCGAATGCCCACCAGTTTGCCGTTTTTCACCCCGATGGGGCTGCGCGCGGCGTCAATAATGACGGTGAATCTACCTTGAGTTGTCATGTTCTACTCCTTTGAATGAGAATTTTATTAATAACCATTTTTTATTTCATGCTTTGAGTCTTTCGGTTTCGGCCATTCCACATATTGAATGGATTGGAGTTTTGCAGTTTCAATGAGCGTCAATTGGTCCGGCCGGCCTTTTCGTGTGTACACTTTGTATTGCGCATTTTCCGGACTTTTTACGCACTCGGTCTTTAGTAACAACGTGTTCACAAGATCGATCAATTCCGATCTTTTTACAATAATAAACGACGTGCGGGTTTCAAATGCCAGCAGGTCCGCTTTGCCGTCGAACAGCCAGCCCCTATCCCCTGCTCGTACCCCATGCAATTCAATCCATACCCATTTGTCTTGCACCTGTGAATCCTGCCGACGGATTCGTTTGCAGGCTTTCACATCTACCCGGTATTTTTTTTCATCCTTGATAAGCCAGAAATCCCAGTGCTCATCGATGTTGCTGCGCGACTCGGCAGCCTGCACCCGCCAGCCTTTGCTGCGCGCGATATTAACAAACACCTGCTCAGCCTGCTCTCCCAATTCCAGCGAATCTTTTTTATCAAATTTGTTGCGTTTTGATGACATGAAAAAATGCATGAATTGAATAAGCTAAAGTACCGCTAAACTGGAAGCACATCTCATAATTTTGAATGATTTAGTATGATGAATTTTTCATTTTTGATAAAGGTCTTCCGCGATCATCTTTTTCAGGGCAAACAAATTATCTTTGATCAACAGCTTTTTCTGAAAGACCGCCAGCTCATTGAGCGAATTGTCCAATGCTGGGCCAGCCAGCACCGCACACAAAATCTTTTGCGCAGAACTGGAAATTAGAGCACACTGTTCCATGCACAAAGCGCGGGCGAGGACTATCCAGATTTTTTCGAATTGCGGCTGCCCATGGGCCTGCTGGATGCGAGATAACACGCTGTCAACTTGATAAATGCCCATGAACATATCACTCAGCATGCAACCGATTTGCTGCTCATTTTTCAAATCCTGGCCATATTTACATATCGCTTCGTTAAAAACATACAGCGCCAGCGACTTGGCATTCTGCAAGGCATTTTTTTCTTCCGATAAAAGACCAGAGCTTGACTGCTCACGATGATCATGCTGGGCGCCACTCGTTAGGATTTTAATGGCTTCACGAATAGGCAGCACTTCCATCAACGCTTTGCGCAAAAAATAACCGCTGATAATTTGCCGATTGATTTCATTGGTGCCTTCAAATATGCGATCGATGCGATTATCTCGTAAAACCGATGCCAGTGGATAGTCTTCAACAAAGCCGTAGCCGCCGTAAATTTGTACGCCTTTGTCCGCCACCATCCACAGGATTTCGCTGCCGAGCACTTTGCATATTGAGGCTTCGATGGCAAACTGTTCGATGGCCTCGGCTACCTCCGTTTGATAATCGGCAGAATCTTCCGGGATTTGGGAAACCGCTTCGTCGATCAGTCCAACCGTACGGTAAATCACGCTGTCCAGCGCGAAGGTGTAGAGGCTCATGTCCGCAAAATAACCTTTGATGACGTCGAAATTGCGAATGGCCTGGCCGAATTGCTTTCTTTCGGAAGCATAATTCAGCGCCTCCTGTAGAGCGACTTTACTGCCGCCTAAGGTACCGGCTCCCAGTTTGTATCTTCCAATATTCAGCGAGTTGAAGGCAATAGCCGCCCCCTGACCGATACGACCGAGAACATTTTCGGCCGGCACTTTGGCATTTTCCAAAAAGACCGTAGCGGTGGAAGAGCCTTTGATGCCCATCTTATTTTCTTCGGGTCCGATTGACAAGCCCGGCGTGTTGCGGTCCACGATAAAGCCGGTGAATTTATGGCCATCCACATTCGCAAAGGTAATAAACACATCCGCCCAACTGGCGTTGGTGATAAATTGTTTGGTGCCATTCAGGATGTAAAACTGGCCATCTTCTGTCAGCACGGCCGTACTTTTGCCGGAAAGCGCATCCGAGCCGGCTTCGGGCTCTGTCAAAGCATAAGCCGAGACCCATTCGGCTGAGCCTATTTTGGGAAGATATTTTTTCTTCTGTGCGTCTGTTCCGAAGAAGACAATAGGTAACGTTCCGATACCCGTATGCGCTCCAAAAGTGGTGGCAAAAGAGCCGCAAAGGCCCCAGCCCAATTTCTCAACCACGATGGCGGCGGTGACTTTGTCCAATCCAAGCCCATCGTATTTCTCTGGAATATCCACGCTCAATAATCCGAGCTCACCGCACTCACGCAAGAGCTCTAAAGAAAGCTCTTTATGGTATTTTTCGATTTCTTTTTTGTTTGGCAGAATCCGCTCACTGGCAAATTCTTCCACGGTTTTTGCAATTTCCCGCTGTTCGGGTGAGAATTTTTCCGGTGTGAAAATTTCTTCGGAACAGACCGGGTTGATTAAAAAGGCACCGCCAGATTTCATTTCGCACCTCTCGTTTGTTTAATGATGATTATTTTATCTGGCCATTTGCAGGAATTGACACTTAAAAGAATACCTGTGCAAATAAAATAAACCAGGCAAGGTATGTGAATGTGGCAAGATATTGAAAGCTTCATGCTACGTCCCAATTCCTTTCAGGACAGTTTTTTGCAGTTAAATGGAAAAACATCAAATCTTGTGACGTGTTTTAACATCACAACTTTATTTGTCATTCGGAAAAATAAAAAAAGGGAGCTCACCCTCGAACTCCCTCTGCTATTTAAATACACACAAAACAAGCAAAATGGCTTGAACATTTTTACCGCTGTTCAATTTCGATATAATCTTCCTTTAAAGGCCTGTATAGACTGCTCTTGGTCTGAATAAACGATTGTCTTGCAAATATTCAAGCACGCGCGCGGTCCAGCCTGCAATGCGGCTGACAGGAAAAATAGGCGTAAACATGATGGGTTCCTCACCCAGTGCCCGGTAAACAATTCCAGAATAAAAATCCACATTGGGGAATATTTTCCTTTCAGCACCCAATTCATCGAGTACGACTTTTTCCAAATTCACCTAATGTCATACAGTTTTTTGATTTCAGGATTTTTGCTGGACATAAATTTAGCCAAAGGACCCAAAATACGTGCCCGGGGATCGTACGCTTTGTAAACACGATGACCGAATCCCATGACTTTCCGTTTTGTCGCACACGCGTTACTAAACCAAGCATGTACATTTTCAGGATTGCGAATTTCCAACAAATCATAAATGACCCGTTCATTTGCGCCGCCATGCAGCGCTCCCTTCAAACTGCCGATGGCAGCAACGATGGAGCTGTACAAATCCGACAGCGATGAATTTACCACCATCGCCGTAAACGTCGAGGCATTCATTCCGTGATCCGCGTGCAGGATCAAAGCCACATCCATGATGCGTTCATTGGTTTGGTCCGGCTCTCGGTGGTTGATCATGTACAAAAAGTTGGCGGCGTGACTCAAATCCGTTCTGGGTGCAACGGGCGCCTGTCCTTTTTTGATGCGAGCGATCGCTGCCGCCATTGTGGCAAACTGAGCGATCAATTTAATCGCCATTGCGGTTTCGACCTCAACAGTGGTGTCGTTTGCTGTTTCATCTAAATTACCCAGCGCCGACATGCCCAGGGCCAAAGCCGACATGGGATTTGTGTGTTCGGTGGTGAAACCCGGCTCCGGCTGATCGTCGGTTTCTTTTGCGGCTTTTTCAGCGGCATCCCTTATCAATTTATTGACAGTTTCTGCACTCATTCTGAAATTCGAATACCTTGCCTTGGCACTTAGGTCTTCAACCTTTAATCACTTCAAAACTTGCTATTTCGTGTCCATCCGAAATCGTCATTCCCAAATGCTTCCTGCAAACGGAATGCAGGGACAAGCTTATCGGGAATCTCGTAGCTAACTGCCCCATGGTTTTCCGCTCAAAGAGTGCGGGGATGACAAAAAAATCTGTTTACGGACGGACACTACTTAAACAAACTGAAATTCCTCACAAATTATTTCAGGCCGAGGTGCTGCAGAAATAGGCATCGCCACGACCGGCCATTCTTTACTTATTCAACGTAGTAGAAATCGTCAACTTTGGTAACTTTGCCACTTTTCTTCCAGATTGGGATCCTTCAGGGTTTCCATTAAATAATCGCCGTATTCGGTGTTGGTGGCGCCGGTAGTCCGCCCGGTAATCACCAGTTTTTTCTCAAACTGGCCACAAATATCCAGGGCCATTTCCAAATCTTGCCCGCGTTTTTCATAGCCGAGATGTCGCAACAACATACCAGCAGCCCGAATCATGCTGGCCGGATCCGCGTACTGGGCCCGGCCCTCCTGAACCATTCGCGGGGCGCTACCGTGAATGGCTTCAAACATGGCATATCGTTTGCCGATATTGGCGCTTCCGGCGGTGCCGACGCCGCCCTGAAATTCCGCCGCTTCGTCGGTCAAAATATCGCCGTATAAATTCGGCAGCACCATGACCTTGAATTGCGTGCGGCGCTTGGGATCTACCAGCTTCGCGGTCATAATATCGATGTACCAGTCATCGCATTCAATTTGCGGATATTCTTTGGCAATTTTATAGCCGATGTCCAGGAATTTGCCATCGGTGGTTTTAACCACATTCGCTTTGGTCACCAGCGTAACGCGATCGAGGTTGTTTTTCTTGGCGTAATCAAACGCCAGACGAATCACGCGTTCCGAACCCTGTAAAGTGGCAACGGTAAAATCGATGGCCAGATCATCGGTGACGTTTATGCCGCTGCTACCCAGCGCATACGCTCCTTCGGTGTTCTCTCTAAAAAATATCCAGTCGATGCCCTCTTTCGGGACCTTCACCGGCCGCACATTGGCAAAAAGCTCCAATTCTTTTCGCATGGCCACATTGGCGCTTTCGACATTCGGCCAGGGATCGCCTTTTCTCGGAGTCGTGGTAGGGCCTTTCAATAAAACGTGACACTTTTTGATTTCCTCAAGCACATCAATTGGAATAGCCTTTCCAACTTCGGCCCTTTTTTCAATGGTCAAGCCTTCTATTGTTCTGAATTCAATTTTTCCAGATTGTTTTTCTTCCGCAAGCATGAATTCTAAAACGCGCTGAGCTTCTGCGGTAATCACCGGTCCAATACCGTCCCCGCCAATCAAACCGATGATGATGGGCTGCACACGATTGTAATCGATCCAAGTTGACTCCTTTTTCATCGTTTCAACACGATTCAGCTGCTGCTCTAACAGATTTCCAAAATATTCTTTGGCTTTTTCAATTTCCGCAGAGATCATAAAATTTCTCCTAATTTCAAATCATAATTCATATTTATTTATTATACTATTTATTTTGAAATTAATAAAATAAAATTACGCTATCACTTCGTCGTGCGGTTACTTTTAAAATGAATCCAACTAAATATAATATTTGAAGTGATACAATCAAGTAAAATTTCCGTTATAAAAAACCATTTTTATGAAATTCGATTAAACATTTCTTGATTTTAATTGTTAAATGCTTTAATTGTTGTCTGACTGAACGATCCGCAAACGGCCTTAGAAGAGATTAAAATGGCATTGACCTCGGACTGGTTTCTCAAATGACGAAAACAACGCAATGCAAACCAATTGAGAGCCGTTCTATTTTCAGTCATACACCTGTTATCAAGTTATTCAATAATCATACTCACTTCCATGCAGGATGCATTTTTATAAAATTATTAATCAGAATATTGACCAGCTTAGAGGTCAGACTGTTTCGATAATTGGAGGCGGTGGCAAATCAACATTAATCAAAAAACTGAGTTCGGAGTTAGTAGAGCAAAAACTAAAAGTCATCGTTACGACTACGACGAAAATACAACTTCTGTCCAAAATGGGACTAGTGCTGACCAAAAACAATCCCAATTTTGTGTCGGAACTGAAAGTGATCATTGATGAGCTCAACATTGTACAGGTCGCCAAAGAATACTACAAAAAAGACACTTTAAACGGTATAAACCGCGCATTGGTGAATGAGCTGTCCAATTATGCCGATGTCGTTCTCATCGAGGCCGATGGTTCCCGACAACGCTCGTTAAAAACTCACAAAGAATATGAGCCAGTCATTCCAACGTGCACCAGTACCGTGGTTGTGCTTTGTGGAGCCAATATTGTGGGTGAACAACTTAATGAATCCACGGTGCATCGGGCAGAGTTGTTTTCTCAAAAATGGCGCCACCCTTTTGGTACCATTTTGACGCCAGAAATTATCAGTAAAGAATTATTGTCGCCGCACAGTTATCTCAGAAATGCACCGATACAGGCGCAGATCGTTTATTTGATCAACAAAATCGATACCAATGCCATCGGGGGTAAATTATTGGCTGAACATTTAAAAAGAACATCTCATCATCGAGTTTTTAAAGCCAGTATCAAAAAAAATTCATTGAAAGAAATTAAATTTTAACTGTACTTCCATGGCAGAATTATCTGAAGAAAAGAGAGATTCTGACGTCAACGCGGACTCTTCGTTCGCAGATGAAAAAACCGACTCATCACCCAGCGACGCGGGTGTGCAGCCTGTAAATCTGGCTCCGGAGATTGCAGCCGAGTTTGTCCTAGGTGACTACATCGATAAGCTCTTAGGGCGAAAAAAGTCCGCCGCACATTCCGAACAAAATGAAAGCGAGATCGAGCCGGTGCATCCCGCACCACCAACACCGGAAGTAGATTTATTTGACATTTCCGATACCGCAGTTGAGTCTTTTCTACAAACCATCAAAAGCACCAAAAGCGTGGGTTCCACTGTCAATGGGACGCCGCCATCTACCATTAAAAATAAGCCACAAACACACAAAAGCCTGCAAGCCAGGTCGGAAATCACGGAAGAACTTCAAACCCAAAAAACTCCGTCCCCAAAGCTGCCAAATCTTAAAGAAACAGACGATGAAGCCTCGCAGGTGAATATTGAGATCAATCCTTCTTCCAATCTCCTCGAAGAAACGTATGGTGATGAATCCGTTGTCAACGATGCCACACCTACTGAAAAGAGCGCTGCCGATTGGGAAACGTCTCCGCCTCGGACCGATATCATCGCATCACCTGAAACAGAGGCGCCCATTGCAACCGATGATGAATTGGCAGGACCTCCCACTCCCCCGATTGAGCCGGAGTTTGCTGAGACCGAAGACGACATCGATTATGAAATGCCGTTTGCGCCGGTGTGGACCGACGAAGATTTGCAATTCCTGGAATCGTTTATTGAAGACGAAGGCCGGGAACCTGCCGCGCCTGATTTTCATGCAAATCATCAAGCAAATGAGACAAATTCCGAATTCGATGACGCGCCGGAGGAAGAGATACTGGAAGATACGGAAGAACCATCAGAAGGAACCGTTGTACAGCTAACCGCAGCAGCATCCTACGATTCGGGTCAGGTTGATTCACCGGCAGCCAAGGAGCAAGAGTTAAATGAAGAAGATCTTTTACTTTTACGAGGCATTCAAAATTATCGAAAACGGAATTATGAGGACGCAATCATTCAATTTAATAAGCTGTTGAAAATCAACCCCAATTTTAAAGCCGCTTACAGGATATTGGGCAGCGCTTATTTCAAAAATAAGATGGTAAAGGAAGCCATCGCGATTTATCACCAGCTCAAAAAATTGCATCCCAAAGACACTTACTGTTATGAAAATCTGGGACTCATTTACCTAAAATATCGCAAGCTGGAAATGGCCCAAAACGAGTGGCAGAAGCTGCTTTCCCTGAACCCAAATCGAACAGACATCAAGGCAAAATTGACGCTCATCAGTAAAAAACTTAAAAAGCAAACCCAACCGTCTCCGATATTTACGATTGATGAAAAAATTAGACTCTTGCTTGCCGGAATTGAACATTATAAAAACAAAGATTTTGAGTCCGCCATCCGAATCTTTAAGCACACCATTCACCGATACCCCTCCGCCAAAGAAGCTTACAGTTTTTTAGGAAACGCGTATTTCCGCAATAAGATGCTCGACGAAGCCATCCACGCTTATCAAAAGGTGAAAAAATTCGATGGCCGCAGCCAAATCGCCCATGAAAACATGGGCGTTATTTACGCTCATCAGGGCGAATATAAATTAGCCCTAGATGAATGGAAGAAAGTCCTGTCCCTCAATCCCCACCGCCAGGATATCATCCACAAAATTAAACGGCTCGCAAGTTTAGTCTAACTTAAATAATTCAAAGCCACGAAATCCCGAAGACACAATAGATTGTAAATATTGTGTAAAAGAGCATTCAAAAGATTACCTCAGTAAACACAGTTTTATATTCATGCTTGTTGTAGGTTATTTATATTTAGTGACTTAGTGCCTATGTGGCGAAAGTTTATAAATAATGCAGGTTACGTGCGAAACTTGAGTTATTTGCATAAAAACGCAAAGGTGAAATGGCGATACTTTAATTGTTTTTTATCTATTCTTGATTTCGCTGTAACAATTCTTGCTTCCCGCCATATTGGACAAAGAATATTCCCTTGCATTTTTATCAAAAATGATTTAATTTGATAAGAATATTGCTCTTTACGGTCAAAAAAGTACAGGAGGTAAAATGGCAAATCCCAAGGTTGCTCAGAAAAGTCCTTATATAGAAGAGCTGGAACCCAAAAAGTACGCCTGGTGTGCTTGTGGTTTATCGGAGACTCAACCCTATTGCGACGGCTCACATAAAGGCACTGAATTTTCGCCCATCATCGAAGAAATCACCGAGAAAAAGAAGGTGGCCTGGTGCGGTTGTAAACAAAGCGGCAATAAACCGTACTGTGATGGCACGCACAATTCGATATAAATTACCATTGGCCGAACGCCTGCGCCGAAGCAGCATACGTTCGACCATTCTTTTTACCGCGTCTGGAAAATTTCTGGTAGTGTTTGTTCGATAGTTTGTTTCAAATGTGCGAAATGCATTTCAAAAAATATTCTTGATTTTTATTTAATTTACTCCTACCTTGTTTGAAATTAGGGCGTTCTTACCACAAATGTCATAACCAATTCAAAAATACTGTTCTATTTTTACAAATGTTGTTTTCCCAAACAGCTATTAAGCTATGCGATTAATTGACCGTATAATGAAATATATTGTTCGAAGAAACTTTAACACATGACATCCAAATACAGGGATAATTTATGTGTCGTCAAATTTAGATGCCTTTTAATTTCCCGTCACAATCAATTAGCGTCCATTCGTAATCGTCATTCCCGAGTGCTCCCTGCTTACATGCGCTTCGGGAATCTCGTGCCTGACTGACCAATGGGTTCCCGCTTAAAAATTGCGGGAATGACAAAAAAGCTCATTACGGATGGACACAAATTGAACAAAACCAAGGTTCTCGTGTCAACTCATTTTCGTTTTAATAAAAATTATCTTTTAATTGAATCTGGTTGTGCTTCTTAGAGGTAACAAAACCTTGTATTGGGAATATCTTGTTTAAGAAAAAAGTAAAAGAGCAAATCAAAGTACCTGCTCATACAGATTATCTCGCGGACTTGCGCGATTTTATCACCGATCTTTGTACAAAACACGGCTTTTCCGATAAAGTCAGCAACGCATTCAAATTAACCGTTGATGAAGCCGCTACCAATGTCATCCGGCATGCTTACAAGGATCGCGAAGGCGAAATCACTTTACGCGCCATCGTCAGAAAGAGAAGCCTCACCTTGCACATCATTGACCAGGGAGTATATTTTGATCCCAACCTGGTGAAAAACCCGGACCTCAACAAATACGTTCAAACTAAGAAAAAAGGCGGTCTAGGGATCTTTATCATGCGCAAGCTCATGGATGAAATCGACTACCGAAAGACGCGTGAAGGCAATGAACTACGCGTAACCAAATACCGTTATCCGAAAGACAAAAAAGGCGTGCTGGCGTCATCTCATCCGTGGTCGTTGAAAATCAAACTAAAGTATTTTCTTCGAGCCATGACCCTTGTTTTCGTAATCATCGCTTCGGTTCATTTATATATTTACCTCAAATCATCTAAGCAAATTTTTCATTCTTTTCTGCAATCCGGCCATCAAATTTCGCATCGAGTAAACGGGCAGCTCATCGCGTTTCCGACTCAAAAATGGCCGGAAACGGCAGAATTCATCGAAACCATTCTAAAGGAAAACACCGCACAGGTGTTTCAAATATTGATTTTAGATTCCACCGGAGCCGTGATTATTAACACGCACAAAGATATATTTCAGCGGTCTTTCGTGCGTCCAGATAAAATCGAAAAGCTGGAAAACAATGTTTATAAATTTGTGTTAGAAAGTGCAGGCGAAATTTTTGATATTGAAAAGCCCATCGTCAATATGACGACTCGTAGGAATTTGGGTACTTCACATGTTTTGTTGTCCGGAAATTACCTGCAGATGCAAATTAATTTTGCCCGCCAGGCACAAATAAAAAACGTCTTGATTTTCGCAGTCGGTGCTGTTATTGTCACCGGAATCTTGGTGTTTGTTCTGGCCAATCCGCTTCTTTCCGCGCTACGAGCGCCTAAAAAAAAACCGATCCTTGAAGAAGCCCCGCCCGCAGATTTGCCTTCACCTCAAAATGCGGCCAATCATTCTGCAAAAGATTTGAGCGAACCCTCTCCGGAATCCTTAATCATTAGCACCATCGATTTGAGCGCACCAACCGTACCTGAGCAAACTCAAAATGCAAAACCAAAATTAATTGAGAGTATTCCCACACTGCCAGATATCGAAATTTCTTACCTGCACGAATCAACCAATTCGGTTTGTGGCGATTATTTTGAGTTTCTGGAAATGGGTGAAGACCTGGTTGCTTTGATCGTGGCAGAGTGCGAACCTGGCGAACAAACATCAAAAATTATTCAAGCGATAAAAAAGATTGCTCACGAGGAAATGAAGGGAATTCAGGATGCCGGCAAGATGCTTGCGCATATTGCAGCTCATTTGAAAGAAAATTTCAAATTAGACCAGAAAGTCACTGCATTTTATTTGATACTGGATTTGGTGAAGCGGCAAATCAATTATGCCAGCGCCGGGCATCCTCCCATCATTTTGTATCGAGTCAGTACGGATCAAACCTTTTATTTGAACCCGGAAGGAGCTGCACTGGGAATAGCGGCGGAATCCGGTCAAAAAATGAAAAACCAGCCATCCTTTGCTTCGGAATCATTACAACTGCTTAAAAATGATTTATTAATTATTTACACCTCCGGCGCCACCGAAGTAACCAACGCCAGGAATGAACACTTTGGTAAAGATCGACTTTTAAATTTATTGTACGAAAACAGTCAAAACGCATTGGAGCAATTCATCGATAAAATCAAAATTGAGCTTCAGTCATTTTCAAAAAGCCGTCAACAAAAGCACGACATTACCCTGATTGCACTTCGAGAAAAATTTGAATCCATTTAACCAAAAGCTCTGGTGAA
>JBHHXN010000094.1:0-19940 GCA_046757025.1 bacterium | reverse complement strand
CGGGATTCGGCGCAAAATCCAACCCAGCAAACCGTTGAAAATGTACCACCCGGGCAAAATAAAGTGCCCACCGAGGAAGTGGTACACTTTGAAGTGCCCACCGACCCCAAACCAGCTAATCAAGATGTAGTATCCAGAAGCAAAGCGGCGGCTTATCATGAGATTATCTGCAAAAAACTCAACACCGGCGCCCAGGCTCGCAGCATTTTCCAGGACCTGGTCATCGAAAACGGCTATGACGGCAGCTATGACAGCATCAAAAGATATATCCGAAAACTCAAAAATAAGCACCCAAAACTCTAAGCCCGCATAGAAACCCCGGCTGGCGAAGAAGCGCAGGTCGATTTTGGCAAAGGCGCACCCACTCTCAAAAATGGCCGCTACCATAAACCCTGGCTATTTGTGATGACGCTCTCGCACAGCCGTCACAGTTACCAGGAAGTGGTCTGGAAATCCCGATGTGTATCGGGATAGAAACCTTCATTGCCTGTCACCAGAAAGCTTTCGACTACTTCGGTGGCGTCCCCAAAGTGGTCAAACTCGACAATCTGAAATCAGGAGTCCTGCAAGCCCACATATATGAACCAGAGCTGAACCCCAATTACCTCGCCTTCGCCCATCACCATAACTTTGTGCCCCTGCCGTGTAAAGTCCGAACCCCCGAGCACAAAGGCAAAGTCGAAAGCGCCGTCAAATACGTGCAGAACAATGCGCTGACCGGCAAAACATTCGACTCCTTAGAGGCGCAAAATCGCTATCTGAGGCACTGGAATCAAACCTGGGCCGCAACTCGCATTCATGGCACCACCAAACGACAGGTAAACGTCATGTTTCGAGAAGAAAAACCGCTCCTGCAGCCGCTACCGCCAAGCCCTTTACTGTCCCGAAACTTCGGGATCGGCACACGCAAGGTGAATCCCATCGACAGTCATGTCGAAATCTCCGGCGCCTTTTATCCAGTACCGCCCAAATATATGGGCCGACGCGTCACCGTCCATTATAACAGCCAATGGGTCAAAGTCTATTATCAAGATGAACTGATTCAGTTCTTATCGACAGTGCAGAAAGGTCGGTTCCACCCAGATAAAAGTTGCTTGCCGGAACATAAAACCTGGACCCAAAACCGATACGCTCAATTTCTTTTTGACCAGTGTAATCAAATCGGGCCCGCGGTGCTTAAATGGGCGAAATTAGCGGAAAGTGAGCGTCAGCAAAGAGCTTATCGTGCGATTCAAGGCGTGGTCGCGCTGGCCAAAACCTATCCGCATGCAATCATTAATCTGGCCTGTCAAAGGTGTATTGAAAGTCATGTTTTCAGCTACCACCTTGTTAAAAAACACGCAGAATCCATCCAGATTCAAAACCAAATCCAACAAGAAATTCAATTCACCCAGGAAAGTGACCTTATTCGCTCGCCTGATGAGTATCAATCTCTTTTCCCTGGAGGTCAATGATGGAAGAATTATTCTATAAACTCAAATCTGTCAGGCTGTCCGGCATGACGCATAAACTCAACATCCGCTTGCAGGAGGCAGAGGCCAATGAACTGCCCTACCTGGAATTCCTTGATAACCTTATCGAGGATGAACTCGAGATCCGGCAAGAGCGTTTACTGAACCGCAGGATGAAACAGGCAAAATTTCCTTTTTTGAAAACGGTAGCAGACTTTGATTTCAGCTTCAATCTCTCTGTCAACAAACAACAAATCAAAAAACTCGCCACCTCCGCTTTCATCGCTAACTTCGAGAATATCTTAATGATTGGGCCGCCCGGCGTCGGCAAGACGCACCTGGCAGTCGCCTTTGGCATCGAGGCCATCCAAAAAGGCTTTACGGTCTTGTATCGTTCCACCTTTGATGTCGCATCAGAAATCATCCAATTTCAGAATCAGCTCATCGAGACCTTTCTCAAACCCCAACTGCTCGTGATCGATGAATTGGGCATGAAAAACTTGTCGCAGGCAGCGAATGAAATCCTGTTAGAAATTATTCATCGACGCTATCAAAAAGCGTCGACTATCATTGCCACTAATTGTCCAATTGAAGACTGGGGTAAAATATTCGGCGACAATGCCACTGCATCGGCTATCCTCGACCGTTTTTTAGAAAATATTCACTTTTTGAAAATTACTGGTAAAAGTTATCGATTGAAAAATTTAAAAGTCAAAGAACAAAAAATCGTTGATTCAAAACAAAATAATCACTAATATTTTGGGTGGTACACTTTCAACTGCCCACAAATGGTACATTTTCAACTGCCCCGTGACAGAACATCTGCATGCAACTTAGCACGTATTTTTTCACGATATTCTTTAGTTAGTGTTTGACCGAAAACTCCGTTTATTGTCATTCTGAGGAGCGACGCGACGAAGTATCTTTTCTTTCACGGTCTATTTGTTCAGAGAACTATCCCTATGCACAAATTCATCCCTTTGGCTTTTTCGCACAATTTGGGTTGCATGAGATTTTTCGTCGCGGAATTTATCCTTTCGCCAGGCTCTGGGTGGCTCTGAGCATGGCGAAGGACTCCCCAGAATAACAACATAGGGTGTTTCCGTTTGAACCCTATTTACATGTTCATTCCGAAATCCACCATCCCAAATCTGCAATCGGAAGTTATGGGTTTCATTTTTCTTTTACGGTGGCAGCTATGCATTCGCAGCCTCGTCTGCGACAAGACGTAAAATCTATCAAGTCGGCATCGAGTTTAAATCTTATGACACGCTGAACAAAGCTCGCCATTCTCGTATGAAATTCTCAGAAATGGGCGAATGGAATTGTCGTGAACGTCGTGACAGGTTGAGCAGCCTAATTGCGAAAAATTCTTTCCATAGAGCGGCAGCCCGTTCACGTTGCGCCCGGAGGCCGGAACGAGTTTTGAGTTTTGAACCGAATTGTAAATAACCGAGATGGGATGGTGATTGCGCAAATCCGTGCCGAGATTTCCTCCTTTGAAAATTAGAGTGCCGCTGGGCTCAGAAGGGGTGTGACAAGAATTAGAACAGGCGCTAATAGTGAGATGTGACGTGGTTTCGCCATTATATCCTGCGGGTGTCTTTTTTACCGCTGCCAAAGGCATACTGTTGTCATGACAGGAAAGGCAAACCAAAGAAATGCTGTCCGGAGTAGCTGACACAGCCATGTTCGAGTTGGGATTGTCATACAACTGGTAAACGGTCGCCGGCAAGAGTCGATTCCAGGTAAGCGACGGGCGGTTGGCATTTTCGTCGTGCTGCAAATGGCAGTAGATGCACACATCGCCGAAGTCCGGCAGCCCCAGCTTTGCCATGGCTCCCTGTGTGGCTTTGCGGAGATTGTGCGGCGTATCCGCGACGTTGCTGCCACTTTGTGCGTAGCCGATTGTTGCAAAATGGATGAGCCCGTAAAAACAGGATAAAATCAAAAAAATGGATTTTGACATGAGAAGATCATTCCTTTTATAGGATACAAAGCTTTTATCAAAGTTAAAAAATGCGTTCCACTTCGACCATAACGCGCCGTTCATTGAAATGTCGCTCGCCAAAATCCCACCGACGCTTATCAAATTTGAACTGCACTCTGAAAACCCGCCACAGCCGTTCCAGGCTCACTCCGTATTCGAAATTTTTTTCGATGGCTCTTCTGGTTTCTTCACGGATATCGTACTTACCAAAACCATGCAAGGTAAAATAATAGGATGGGCGCCAGCGCAGTTCTGAGCGTAGAGAGTAGGATTTGATGTCCAGACTTTCCAGATTGTGACTGAGAAAGGAATAGCTCAGGTTGTTGGTGATTGTAAATCTGCTAAACGGCATGATGAAAAAAGCGTAGCGCAAATCGATGGCATCGAAAGAAATAGATGTGGAATTGTAGAATTTTTTTTCTGCGTAAAGCGACATGCCGGCTCTTTCACCGCGCAAAGTGGAGCTCAATTGCAAGGCTTTGGTGAACAAATCCTGCAAATGCGGCAGGGATTCTTCGTCCCCGGAGATCAGGTTCTGGTCATGTCGATTCACCAGGTAATTCAATGAAATCCACCCGAAGTTAACGCCAGCGCTGAAAATTTCCGTATTGGTGGAGTAACGCATGGAAGGCAGCGTTTGAAAATGGTAGTCCACCAAAATGACGCTGCTTTCGAGCATTCGACCAAAGGGATTGCGATGAATTTCGATGCGATCGCCAATGATGCGCAGGGTGTAATCTTTATCTTCCCCTTCCTCAAAAACAAAATCGCCGTCTTCATTAAAAATGATAATCGTGGAAACGATGATGTTGCGTTCGTTCAGGAGCACCGGCAGCGATCCCAGCAAAAAATGCCGCTCGTTAACAATCACCTGTTCGGTGGGGTCGAGATTCAAATCGTTGATGGAAAAACCGCGCGTGTAGAGAATCTGCAACCGGCCAGAGAGGGGAATGCGTTTGGTGTAGGTGACGCCGCCGCTCAGGGAATAGGTGTAGGAGCGGCCGGTTTGTAACAGGCTGTAAGTTCCTCCTAACGAAGCGTTGGTGTTCAAACTAGCATAAAGTCGATGGGAAAGGGAAGCCGAACCCGTGTTCTGAAAAATGGAGCCGTTATCGGAGTTGGTAAAAGATAAAGAGTGGCGGTATCGTGAAGTCAGCGAGGGCTTGTGCTGAATTTCCAGCGATTGGCGCGAGCGAATATTTAGCAGATTTCTGAGCCCTTTGCGTTTGAATACGCGCACATTGCTGTCCCATTTGTTTGCCAGTTCTTCACCGAAAGCTTTTCGATAGCGCACGTTGCCCATGTGGCTGTAATAGCTTGCCGACTTGCGGATGCGATCCTTTACATCGATCCAGTCGTAAGTCAGCTCGAAATTTCGGTCGTCTTCTACTTTTTCACCGTCGTAATGCAAAGATCGCCGCCGTTGATTTTGATTGGCCTTAAAACCGCCGCGCTCCCAATTTTCTTCTGTATCACGGGAGCGTGCCATCAGACGGGAGGGCAGCTTCAGCTCCCGCATTTCCAGAGTGGCTTGCAGGTTATTGATTTTGTGGAAAGTACTGCCGGTTTCGTCGAGATTGATGAAATTGGTGCTGCGGTTCCAGAAGAACGACAGCGAATTGGGGCTGGATTGAAAAAACAGGGCCGTGAGATTGTGGCCTAAAAAGCGGCCTTTGCTGTTGCGCTCCAGATTATCCGCGGTAAACTGCTCGTGAAAGAGGCCCAAATCGCCAGCCCATTTGAAGTTTAAAATTTCCGGATTGATGACGAAGCCGGTGTTGCGCAAAACCAGTATGGCGTTCAATGTGCGTTCGTTGGAAATTTCCGGCGCCACCCTTCTTTCCTTTTGAATGCGAAAGCGCATGGAACCGCCCAGGCCTCGCAGGCGGAACAATCCCAGCTCCTGCCCAGGAACCGGATCCGTACCGATAGACAAAAAGCCTATCACCATGGACAGAAACAAAAGTCGTTTTTTAATTGCGCAAGCCGTCATCTATCTCACTTCAAATAAAATTCGTTGTCTCCTTTGTGGGGATCGTGACATTCATAGCACGCCATATCCTCGATGCCGTCGTGCATTTCCAACGATGTGATATCGTTTTCATCGTGACATTGAAAACAGAGTGCTTGTCCAACGGTTACCAGCAATTTGGGACTTTCCGAATAGTGCGGACTGTGGCATTCCAGACAGAGATCTTCTGCCACCGGCGCATGCGTAAAAGCATCCTCGCCTGCCGGTTTGAAGTCGGCTTCCGCGTGGCATTCGAAGCACAATATTTCCTGGGCGGCAATCAGCATGCGCGGATTGGCCGAGCCATGTGGATTGTGGCACTCCGTACAAGACCCTGCCTGTACCGGCGCGTGCAGCGTCGCGAATGTTTGCGGTTTAATTTCTTGCTCATCATGGCATTGAAAACACAAATCTTCTTCCACTTCCTTGAGCAGATGCGGAGCTTGACTGCCGTGAGGGTTGTGACATTCCGTGCACATGCCGGAAGCGACCGGTTCGTGTACTACCACCTCCTCCGCCTGATCATGACAGTTCAGGCATAAAGCCTCGGGCAAGTCAGAAAGCCGAAAGGATTGTTGCTGGTCGTGGCAGGTTGCGCATTCGTTTTGTTCAAGAATAGGATGAAAAGAATAAACCGGTACATTGGTGGCCGTGGAATCGGTGGCCAGCTCGCCGGCGCGTTGCGACTGATCAAGGGTGTCAGCCTGGGCTGACGCCCTTTTCGCGTCCGGTGACGGTACGCCATCGAAGAAAAAATTTAGTGCTTTAAAGCGCGCCTGGCGGCTGCAGCTCAGGGCAAAAAGGACCGACGTTATCAAGAAAATCCTTCCTGCTGTCCGGAGTGGGTGACATGCATGATTTTTTAAAATATTCAAAAACATGGTAGTTGTTAGGGTGGCAGCAGGCAATTAGAAAATTCGATAATGAACTGTTCAGGGTTCCATGATCTGAATTTGGGCTTGAGATTTCAATTCAGACAAAAATTCCTGTCTGCGCGATTCGATCTTTTTATTATACAATTTCTGTTTCAAGTCTTTTTGATTGATTTCTTCAAATGTCAACTGTTTCGCCAGCCTGGCTTCTTCAAATTTTATGAGATGAAAGCCATAAATCGAGCGCACGGGTGGACTGACGTCGCCGATCTGGATTTCACCAAGGGCTTTCTCCAATTCCGGAATGAGCTGCCCTTTGTGGAACCAGCCGATATCTCCTCCGGCTTCGCGGCTGCTGGAATCGGCCGAAACCTCGGCTGCCAGCTCTGCGAAATTTTCTCCGGCTTGAATGCGCTCATACACTTTTTGGGCCTCTTCCAGGCCGGCTTGCCACCCTTTGGCCATGGCGCCGGGTTTAACGGAAATGAGAATATGCCGCAAGCGGAATTGCTGCGGTAGAAGAAATTTCGACTGGTTGTTTTGGTAGTACTCACGTATTTCGGAGTCGGTGATGGTCACGCGATCGAAAATTTCTTTTTGTTGAATCTTTTTGATCATTAAACTCCGTTCCACGCGCTTCATCAACTTCAGGGCATTGTAACCGCTTTTGGACATCGCCTGTTGAAACGCTTTTTCGCTGGCATACCCCTTTTTCATGAAAGCGATCTGCTGTTCGATTTCGAGCAGTTCCACGGCGATTTTTTGTTTTTGTGCCGCCTGAAAAAACAGCTCATCTTCGATTAATTTTTGCAGGGCCGCTTTTCTGAATTCTTGCAATTTTTCTGGTGAAACCTGCGAGTGAAACGAAGTTTGCGGCAGTTTTTTGTTGATTTCATGGAACAAAGCAGCTTCATTAATTTCCTTGCCATTGACTTTGGCCACCACCTTGTTGTTCGCCAAAGCGGAATCCAAGGTGCCGCACAGCGCCAGAGTGAGCAAAAGCTGAGTGGTTTTGCGAGTTAGTCGATACGTTTCAAACATCCTTTTCCCTGAAAATAAAAAGGGGGCGAGCAAGCTCTCACCCCCGTAATTGTTAATGAGCCTTAGTGTCAATCCTGAATAATTATCACTTTGTTATTTAAGTAGAAACTTGCCCGCTTAAATATCGTGGCATGTCAGACACAGAGCGCTGTTTTCGTTCGAAATCCGCAAGAACGGACGATTCGAATTGTCGTGAGGATTGTGGCACGAAGCGCACTGCACCAGATTCTTTTGGGCACCATACAACGGCAAAGTTCCGACCTTTCCATTTGATGCGGCATGGAATTTGGGATCTTTGCTGGGATCGTAAGTGACCGAAATCGGGTGGTCATTCCTCAAGTCTGTGTCGATAACAGAGCCTTCAAAGTTGATACCGCCGACCGGGTTATCCCCGATATGGCACTGGGTTGCACAAGCTTCGATTGTGGTTCCGGATGAACTGGCCCCGAATTGACTCGAAGGAATGTTCACAATCTGATCCAGCGCGATGGTATTGTCGTGGCACGACAAACAAGCCATGGAAACACCGGTCGGGCTGCTGGCAATGTCCATGTCCAACGTTGGGCTGTCATACATGTTGTATGGACCGGCCGGCGTGCCTCGGTTCCACAACGGCGCTTCGATGTCTTGATTGTTATTGTGTGGAGTATGACAATACACACAGATTTCGCCGTAATCCGTCAGTGGCATTCCGTCAACGGTAGCCTCACGCATGTTGTGCGGGGTATCTGCTACTTTGTTTCCAAATTGAGCATATACGCTATTTGGCCCTGCAAAGCCGACTAACAACATCAAGGCAATCATAACAACAAAGTACTTTTTCATGGTTTTTCACCTCCTTTCTTTTTCGGTTATCAGGTCCTTTTCTTTTTTGGGCTCACCACCCAGGTATTGATAGACCTGTATTCGATTGTTGAATTGATCGACCACAAATATTTTATCCATGTCATTTATGTGCATTCCTGCAGGTAGTCTTAAATCGGCAAGACCCGAACCGAACGAACCGAAGTTGAGGAGAAGATTGCCATCCGTATCGAATATTTGAATGTTATTGAAAGCGGCATCTGATACATAGATGTGCCCCTCGCTGTCCAAACCGATCCCTTTGGGCCGATAAAAGGTGCCCGGTATGTTGCCAACTTCTCCGAACATGTTCACAAATTCTCCCAGCGCGGTAATGATCTGAATTCGGAAATTTAGTGTATCGACGATGTACAATTTGCCGTCCGGACCGATGGTTATCTGGGTGGGGAAACGAAATTCCCCCGGACCATCGCCGCGATTCCAGGTGTAATCCAGAGCGCCTTCGATGTTGTTGGTGGTTTTTTCACCCTTTTTGCCAATGGTGAATAACACGTTGCCGGAGTTGATATCAAATACTTTTATCTGGTGTGCCCAGGTATCTACCACATAGATTTTTCCTAATTTAAGATTGACGGCTATCCCCGAAGGCCGTTCCAAAATGCCCTTGCCGCCGAAAGCTCGCAAAAATTTGCCCTCGGAATCGTAGATCATGATGCGTTGCCCGCCGGCGTCGGCAACATAAATCTGCCCGTTATCGTCGGTGGTGACGCCCAGGGGATTGAGCAACCGCCCCCGGCCGCTTTTACCCAAAACACCCAGTTGGTTGTTTTCAAAATCAAAAACCAGAACTTTGCGCCAGCCTGAATCCACCACCAGGATTCGTTCGGATTTGTCAGTGTGCACTACTAATGGTTTCTTTAGAGCACGCAAAGGGGCACGACCAAATACGGCTTCATAAATACGCCGAACAAACGATCGTTTGTGACCCACGTCCATTTCCGAATGGATGCTTTTTACAAATTTAATTTTGGGAGGATCCGGTGGGAGCGGCCAGACAAAGTCTTCGGGATTGGCTGTGTTATTGCCGCCGCGCGTGCCGCCGCAGCCAGATAAATTCAACAGAATAAAAACGATGATTAACTTTCTCACTGCGCTTAGCACCGGGAATTTCGACTTCATTTTCCCCCGTAAACTTAGTTTTAAGTATGAAAACCTTGATTTAGAGCTAATATATAATAGAGACATAAGCTGCTTTTTGCACAAATTTTGGTGTGAATGAATCTTTTATTTAAAAAAATTAAAGAATTAGTGCGACATGCCGATATTAATAGATTTTGACTCGGTTTTGGAATGCAACGATGATGCCAGAATATACTAATATTTGAGGTGGGAATGCGCGGCATTTGCCAGCAGAGAAGCTGGTAAATTAAGTAAAATCAAGGCAGAGAATTTTTGACAATCGCTTAATTTGGCAAAAGACCTTGGTAAATCGTTTCGATTGCGCCATTTGGCGCAATCGCTGTGTTATTTGGCGCACTTTTGTGCTATTTGGCGTGTTGAGCGGATTTCAAAATCAGCCCGGATGGTGAACGGCATAAACGGAGACCTTAGCTCAACAAATGATGTTTTTTCATTTTGTAGCGCAGGGCGTGTCTGGAAATGTGTAAAACTTTTGCTGCGCGAGATTGGTTACCGTTCGTGCGCTGTAACGCTATCTCGATGAGCGATTTTTCGATGTTACTGAGATCCGTGCCGCCGGGCGGAATTTGTAAATTGTTGGGCACCGTCACCGGCGTTTTTTTTGCGGTGAGCTCCAGGGGCAGGTGACTGGCTAGGATCGTGTCACCGCTTTCGAGGATCATGATCCGCTCCAGCACGTTTCGAACTTCTCGCACATTACCAGGCCAGTGGTAATTTTTTAAGATTTTAAGCGCTTCCGGAGAAATGCCCTTCACTTGCTTGTTCAATTCTTTGTTCAACTGATCGATAAAAAATTTAACCAGTAGCGGTATGTCTTCCAGGCGCTCCCGCAAGGGAGTGAGATAGATAGGGATGACTTTTAGACGATAATACAAATCCTCTCTAAAGGTACCCTCATTGACTAAATTTTCCAGATCTTTATTGGTGGCAGCAATGATGCGCACATCCACTTCGATATTTTTGGTGCCGCCGATTCTTTTGAAGGATTTTTCTTCGATAAAGCGCAGCAGTTTAACCTGAAAAGACGGAGATGCATCGCCGATTTCATCCAATAGCACCGTGCCTTTGTCTGCCAGTTCAAACAGACCTCTTTTGGCTGTCTTGGCGTCCGTGAAAGCGCCTTTTTCATGTCCGAACAATTCGCTTTCCACAAGCGTGTCCGGCAAGGAACCGCAGTTCATGGTCAGATACGGATGTTGAAAGCGTTGACTGTCGTAATGGATGGCTTTCGCAACCAAATCTTTGCCCGTGCCGCTTTCGCCGTTGATGAGTACCGTGGTGGCGTCGCTGTGCGTGATCTTTTTGATGAGCTCGAAAGATTTCTGCATGCAGGGTGATTGGCCGATGAGATTACTGATGCCGAATTTTTCTTTGAGCTGGTGACGCATTTCAGACACTTCGCGGCTCAAATGATAGCTTTGCATCACGCGATTAAGGATAAGTTTGAGCTCCTCATAGGTAAACGGTTTTTTGATCAAATCGGCGGCACCCAATTTGACTGCCTGCACCGCGGTTTCCACAGTTGCATAGGCAGTCATCATAATGACGATGGTATCCGGAGACGCTTGCTTTATTTTGTGCAACACCTCCAATCCGTCGATATCCGGCAATCTCAAATCGAGCAGGACGATGTCCGGTGCTAAATCGTGAACATTTGCAATGCCGCTTTTGCCGTCGCCGGCAACCTGGATATCATAACCGTCGTTTTTTAGGTCACGAGACAGAGACCAGGAGACTAACTTATCGTCATCGATAATTAATATACCGCTGTTGCGCATAATTTATTAAATTTATTAGATTAACCTTTTATTAAACTTCGTTGTTTAAGGGCAATTCGATGGTAAAAATCGTGCCCTTTCCTAATTTGCTATCAAAAGAAATAATTCCCGCATGTCGTGAAATGATTTCCTTGCACATGGCCAAACCCAATCCCACGCCGTTTTCTTTGGTGGTAAAAAACGGTTGGAAGATTTTTTCTTTGGACGATTCCATAATACCGACCCCGGTGTCCTTAATGGAAATGGTTACCTTTTTTTTCGAGGCATCCAGTTGCGTTTTGATTGTTAGCGTGCCCCCGTTAGGCATGGCATGTACGGCGTTGATGATCAAATTGATCAATACTTGCTCCATCTGTTTGGGATCCACCATCACGTCCGGAAGCTTGGGGTCTAATTCGCTTTTGACTTCGATGGAGCTCATGTCCGGTTGCCGCTGTATAAACAGAAGCAGTCTTTCCACTACGGAGTTGAGATTTGTGGAAAATTTTTCAAGACGGCTTTGTCGTGCAAACGACAACAGCGATTCTACGTTCTGTTCCGCTCGATTTGCCTGTTTGACGATCTCCTTGAAAATTTCCTGGCGATGGTCATCGGGATCGCTCTCTCGTATGATGGAATTCATAGCAAAAACAATGCCTGAAATAGGGTTCTTGATTTCGTGCGCTAAACCGGCCGCCAGTTCACCGATTTTCGCCAGGGCTTCAGATTGGGAGAGCTCTTGACGGTGATGCTCCAGTAATTGACGTCTGGATTCTTGTAATTGGGCTGCCATGGCATTCATACCGCTGGCTAATTGTCCAAGCTCATCTTTGCTGGTGATATGGATCCGCGTCGATAATTCGCCGCGCTCGATGGCATTCATGGCGGCACGTAGCTCTTGAATAGGACGATCAACAGAGCGTATAAATAGCATGACGGTGGCCAATGACAGCAGTGTGATGACGCCCAGCGCGATGCCGCCAAGCGTGAAATGATTCAATTTCAATACGTTCAACGAAAGCGAATCGGAAGTCTCAATCCATAAAATGCCGTTGTAGGGTTGGGTTTTGTCGTGGCATCTTTGACACAAGCTGCGATTCATCAATTTGCGCCATTTCACAAAGGTGGTTTTGTCACCTTCTACCTTTTGGAAATTGGCAGATAATCCCGGCGTATGCATAAATTCAACAAAATCATTTCTATCAACTATCTTTCCTTTTTCTTCCGAATTGGAAGAAAACGCGACATTTTTTTGCGGATTTACAATGCGTATATTTTTGATGTGATGTAATCTGGAGAATTCAGGCAACAATTCATCCAACAACCGAGGCTCTTCATGTTGCATCAATTCTACCAGAACGTTTTCGGTCATTTCAGCGATTTTCACCGCATCCGATTGTAAGTGCTCCCGCATCGACTGCTGATGTAATTTGTTCACAAAAAAGAACGCCGTTAAAACGACCACGCTTACGACCCAGATGATGTGGGCTAACATGCGGTGACGCAGTTTTTTAAATAGCATGTCGTTCTCACTAATTAGGTTTGATGTCATTTATAACTTGGATCCTTCACAAACCTGGATTTTAGGCTCAAAATCGAAAAACGGAGTATTGAAGAGCCCGTTCGGTGTTCACGCTTCAGTGTATTCTGGTAGCCTAACGAGGCTGTGTGAAAAGTCGAAATTTAACCAAAAACCCATTTCGGCATTATAGTCATCCCGCATTTGCGGGATCTTTTTAATAAATATCACTTTACGTGCAAATATAAAAGATTCTTATAGAATGACAAACACGTCGTTTTCGCGTTTCCATAAAAACTCCAAAGACTGAACACCCAACACCTTGGCTCTCTTTTGAATGAAAATGTCAGGATAAATGTATGTTCTGAAGATAGGCAAAAGTTCCGATAGAATCAAGGGGAGAAACCATGCGGGTGTGCCAAATGGCGCAGTTGCCGTTTTTTAGGAGCTTCAACACAAACGCCATGCGCTGTTCCCTCCGGGCCTGTTCGGTGATAAATTGCTATCATTTTGAATAGAATCAATGGATTATGATAGGAAAAAGAAACCCGATCAATTTATGCTTGCTTTATTCTGCTTTGGGTATAAAAATTGCTTTTTCATTTCCGGTATTCTGACAACGAGCGCTTCCAACTTGGCTAAACGATATCCACGGTGGGCATTGGCCGACATCTTGTAAATGGGTTGACTTCCTGTCCTTGTTTTAACCTGCATTATTCATTTACTTTCGCCACAAAGGCACTAAGTCACTAAGAATAAATAACCTACAACAAGTATGAATTTAGAACTGAGTTTTTTGAAGTAATCTTTTGAATTCTCTTTTACTCAATGTTTACAATACTTTGCGTCTTTGTGACTTTATAGCTTGAATTATTCAGGTTAGATTAAGCTTTTTGCCTGGCCGTATTCCTGTGCCGGCACGACTCAGGTGAAATTATAGTATCCCAATGATTCTACTATATTTTTCTTACTCAAACCATACTCATAAAATGTATAAATAATATGTGTCTTGGGCATAATAAAATGCGAAAATTGCGGCAATTGTACAAATTACTTTTTTGGTTTTTATTCACGGCCTTGGCACAGGCGCAGAATCCTTCGGACCAGATCGCCTATTTGTTCCGTGTTTCAGATGGACTGAAGAGTCCGCTGCGCATCACTATGGATGCGCACGATAACGTGTTCGTGACCGACGACGTCGGCAGTCGCGTTTGTCGGTTCGATTCCACGGGCCGGTTTCTGGGAGAATTTACCGTCGGCCAGGCTCCGCTGGCCATCGCCGTAAATAAGCAAAACCGTCTGATTGTCAGCGACAGAGTGCAGAGCGAGCTGCTCCTTCTGGATGTCAACGGTCAGCTCATCAAAAAAATGGGCCAAAATGTCGGCCCTTTTGGGCTGCTGAGCAGCGCGATTTTCGATGACGACAATCGGTTGTACGTAGTGGACAGTCAGCAAAACTGTGTTCATGTATTTGATGAGCGCGGTCAGTTTGTGACATCTTTCGGTCAGGAAAAACTGATTTATCCCACGGGCATTGCGTTTGACAAAAAAAATCAACGGATACTGGTGGCTGAGCACGGCGGATTGTTCCTCAGTGAAAATCTAGAGACCGTCAAAATGATCCACGCGTTCGACAAAAACGGAATCTGGCAGTCGGGATTTGGAAAATACGGACACGAGCTCGGCAAGCTGAGCCGGGTGCAGGGCATCACCGTGGACCGATGGGGGCGCATTTATTTGGCCGATATCTACCAGGGATTGGTGACGGTGTTGAGCGAAGAGGGGGAATTTTTGGCTGCCATCGGGAAATACGGGGAGCAACCGGGCGAAATGCGCGCACCCATGGATCTGGCCATCGATTCTCGCGGCAGACTGTGGGTGACCGCCATGAATAATGGCAGCATAGAAATTTACGACATTGGAGATTTTACCACCGCCGTGGAACCGCCAGCAGAATCACTCCTGCCTTCAACCAGCACGCTGCTGCAGAATTTCCCCAATCCTTTCAATCCGGGCACCTGGCTGCCATTTGAGCTTAAAAAAGACAGTCAGGTGATCATTCATATTTACAACCAGATGGGGCAGAGGGTGCGCACGTTTGACCTGGGTAAAAAAAGCCGCGGCAGTTACGTTACCGAAGGCAGCGCGATTTTTTGGGATGGCGCCAATGACCGGGGCGAAATCGTGGCCAGCGGTGTGTACCTTTACGAAATCCGCCTGGAGGAGCTGGTGATGGTGCGGCGTATGCTGCTGCTCAAATGATTTAGCCGCACCGGTTTGACGTATTGCTGCGGGAACCAGCACTGACCCATGCCATCGGAGCGCACGAGGCTCGATGACGGACAAATTTCAGTACACGGCCTTTTGAATGAGCTCCGCCCACGGCGGGCGGAATCGATTAGCTGGGGTTCTTTTCATAAAAAACGATTTATGTTTTGGGATGGGTCGCCAGGGCAGGCGACGATAATCCATTCTTCATGCGATTGTAAAATTATCCTGCCCAAACAGCGGCTTTAACGGTCGATGATCTGGTACGGCCTGGATGCATTCCTACAGCTGACCAGAAGACATACACAATTCAAGCGAGGTGCTTATCAACCATGAGCAAAATGGGGGAGGTATCCATGAAAATCGAAACTGGTGGAAGGTGTTTGTTGGGAAAAAGAAAATCTCGAGGCCGTAGAAAGAAATTCACGTTAATTGAATTTTTAATGATTTGCCTGGTGCCAATTTCTTTGGTTGGTCAGGTGAATACGGAGAGCCGGCGTTACGCCGATGGCGCCATGAGTTCGGTTTTAGCTCAGGGCGAAAATGTCAATATCGTTTTTGTCATCGACCGTTCAGGTAGTATGCTCGTGGACGATAAAATTGGTGAAGCCAAAATAGCCGCCTCCACGTTTGTGGGCTTTTTGCAATTAGGCGACGCGATTGGTGTGGTCAGTTTTCACGATTTTGCCAGCACGGATTTTCCGCTACAAACGATTTTGTCGGAAACTGTGAAAAGCCAGGCTCAAATGGCCATCGACTCCATTGTGGCGACCGGCTCCACTGCCATCGGTAGTGGGATTCAATTCGGACAAATTGAACTCGACAAAGGCGCGGCCGATAGCCGCAAAGCCATGCTGCTGCTGAGCGACGGCAAAGAAAACAAGCCGCCGTTTGTGGCCGATGTGCTTCCGAATATTCCAGAAGACACCGATATTTTTACGGTGGGTTTAGGATTCACCGTGGACGGCGAATTGCTGAATCACATTGCCATGACCACCGGCGGGACCTATAATTTTGCACCAACCGCTGCCGAGCTTCAGCAAATTTACGTGATGCTCAAAGGACAGATCGCCGGCCAGCAGTCTCTTTCCAACGTTCAAGGCACGATTTCGCAGGGGGAAACCAATCTACACTATGTTTCAATCGATGGCATGACTTCCTTTGCCACTTTTTCCATCGTTTATCATCATGGCGATATCGACTTGGAGCTCATCACACCCAAAGGCAAAATCATCACTCCGCAAACCGCAAAAACGGCTGAAGACATACAATATCTCGAAGGCGCCACCTTCGAATACTATTCGGTAAAAATGCCGGAGCGAGGTCTGTGGGGACTGCGTGTGCTTGGGGTCGTTGTACCGGTCCCGGAAAATTATTATTCCACGGTGCAGGTATTCTCCGACTTACGAATCGAAGTTTTTCTGGACAAATTTAAATACGAGGCCGGCGATCCCATTTTGGTGACGGCGGTGTTAAAAGAAAACGGTTTGCCTCTCAGCCAGGCCTCGGTCAGCGCAGAAGTACGATTTCCCGTTGATAATACTTCCGCGATTCAAGCTCGTTCAAATTCTGTGATGGCTGAGGAGGATTGGCCGTCTGAGGATGGTATGCCCAAATCGTCCGATACGAATCGATTTGAAGGTTTTATGACCGCCACCGTGCCTCTGTATGACGATGGGCAGCATTTCGATGGGGCGGCCCGCGATGGCGTATATGCCAATTATTTTACGAACACGGTTTTTGACGGCAGTTATATTTTCACAGTTCGCGCTTCTGGTGAGACCGCCAACAGCGGTGCGTATGTGCGAGAGAGCGTACTTTCCACTTTCGTTCGTCCTTCAGAGGCGCTGGCAGTGGTATCGGTGGAGCCAGACAGCGCCAATCAAGGCGACCTGGTCGATCTCCGAATTTCTGGAGCGCATTTCGAAGCGGGCGCCGAACTAAAATTCAGCGGTTCGGGAATCACGGTGCAATCGGTTTCGGTTCCCAGTTCCGACCAGATGAACGCCACCATCGCAATCGATGAAAACGCCGCTGCCGGCTTTTACGATCTGCAGATTTCCAATCAAAATGGCCAACAAGGCCGGGGGCCGGGATTGTTCTATGTGGCCGCGATTCCCAAACAATTTGCGCTTTTGCAGAATTATCCGAATCCATTCAATCCTACCACCATCATCCAATACCAGGTATCGCAAGAAACCGACGTCAAATTGCAGATATTTAATATTCTGGGTCAGCGCGTTAGGGTGCTGGTGGAGGCCAGACAGCCGGCAGGCTATCAATCCGCGGTTTGGCATGCCGACGATGAGCACGGGCGACCGCAGCCGGCGGGTGTTTATTTCTATAGATTGCAAACACAGTCTTTTACGAAAACTAAAAAGATGATCCTTTTGCGTTGATTTTCGTGGCTTGTTTGTGTCGATCTGGACAAAAGTAGCGATGAACGCGAAGTAACAAGCGAATTCATTCAGGGAATGGAGAAATGTGAATTGTGCTGTACCTATTTGATCGAAATTGCCCGGCAGCGACCGATTGAGGAAACCGGTTCAGAGGACGAAAATAGAGTTAAACAAAATAAGGAAGGAAGCGGTGGCAATGAAAACAGAATTTTGTAGAAATCTGACAAAAATCGTTTGGGTGATATTTTTCTTAATGTGTCCTTTCATTTTAAAAGCTCAGTACAAAGTACCTATCCCATCATTTGAAACGACGGGAAAAAACGCGAAACTCTCTCTGGTAGATGCCCCGCACAAAGGCAACGGCATCGAGTGCGGCTCTTGTCATATATTGCATCAGAGTGCGGATGTGCAATTAACCAACGTAGCTGGCAATGCCAACCTGTGTATGTCCTGCCACAATCCCGCCGGATTAGCCAGCAACAAGCCGTTTACCAACGCCGACCGGGCCAATCCCGGCGTATCAGGTACTTCCCACGCCTGGAACGCCACGGCCATCAACAACACGTATGGCGCTTCGCTTCCGACCGATGCGGAAATGCTCAAGAGGGTGTATGACGGAAAAATCGTCTGCTCCACCTGCCACAATCAGCACGATCAGACCTTTCCACCGTTTTTACGGGCGTCGAATTTTCAAAATGCCCTGTGTAAGGATTGTCATGCCGTTCGCAATGTCGGAAGCTACCGCACCTCGCCGGACAACAAAGGCAGCCACCCGGTGGGGGTGGTGTACCCCACATCCGACGAGCGCTTTTACAGCAGTCCCCAAAATCCGGATTTGCCGTTGATCGATCCCGACCGCGTAGAGTGTACCACCTGCCATTCGCCGCATTTTGCTGAATCCGGTGGCAGCCACAGCGGCACGGGCGACGGTTATATATTACGGGATAAAAACGACGACGATTTATGCCAGGCTTGTCACACGTATGAGGATCACAAAAGTCAGGGATGTCGGCAGTGTCATCAGCCGCATGATCCGGCGCAAACGAATATCTTTTTGGTTGGCCCGACCGTCGAAACGCCCAACAGCGGCAGCAAGCCGGTGATTTTTACGGCGGAAAGCGGACCTAACTCCTTTGCCGACGGCGACGGCACTTACAATGGCATCTGCGAAGTTTGTCACACCAAAACGGACTTTCACCGCAATAACAGCAGCGGCAACCATACCCACAACGTGGGTGTGAACTGTACGCAATGCCATCGTCATAAAGACAGCTTTATGCCGTCGGCCTGCATCGAATGTCATGCGCTGCCACAAGATAACGGCGACGGCATTCCGGCCGGCGGCCGTCGAGCCATCGCAGGCGAATTTGACGGCTCCTCGCATCATGTGGACGATTCAGAAATTGACAGTGAGGATTGCAAGGTTTGTCATGATCAGGCCACGCACATGGATGGGTATGTCGATCTGAACGACGTCGACGGCGCCGTCGTCTCGTATCGTGCAGAAAGTTTTGCCCAGGGTGTGCCGGCGGAATTTTGTCTTAATTGCCACGATGCCGATGGCGCGTCCGCATTCGGCGGTTTAACGCCTTTTACCGACGGCAATACGGTGCCCGATGTCAGCACCTATTATTTGAGCAGCGGACATGGCAACGGCAATTCATATGCGCTGCTCAAAGCGCAGGGCCCGGTGACTGATCCCATGTCCGGCGAGTGGGTTTACCTCTACAGCGATAGCGCCAATCCCGGCGCCGATTTGCAATGCACAAATTGCCATGCCACCCACGGCAGCGCCAACGATCCCATTTTGAAATATGCCAACAATCAGAGCAACACGTTGTGCGGACAGTGCCATCCCACTGCCACCTCTGGTTCCGGTTATTTTCTTTCCTATCATAGCCGCAGCATGGCTAATTACGAAGCTTCCAAGCACGGAAACCGCCTGTGCACGGACTGTCACAACCCGCACGGCACGGGTTTTACCGCCATGACCCGATTCGATGGCGACAATCTTTGTCTGCAATGTCATGACGAAAAAAATGCCTTCCGCGATATCCTGAGCGGTTTTGATTACGATCACGGCAATAACAATTGCTCCAGGTGCCACAACCCGCACAGCACCGGCAACGATCCGTTTTTAATCGCCCGATTGAATGAGTCGCCGTCCGATTTTTGCACGGACGCGGCGGGTCAGTCTCTGCCGGTGGTAGCGAATCCCGAAACCAATTTGGCTTTGTGTATCACCTGCCATGTGCAAGCCTTGCCGCCCACCAGCCACGACGCCACACGCTGTTTTGCTTGCCACGGCTGGTACGATGAGCCGGTATTGGGACAAGCGTGCGGTTTTGCGGACATCAAAACGTTTGTGAATTTTCGCATTCACGATGATGGCGGTTCTGGTGCACCGGCCGACCTGGGATTTTCCGGCTTGTGTTTGAACTGCCATTTTTGCGGCGGCGATTGCGGTGAAAATCCGCCGCCGTTCCAGGTTGCCAAAAGTAAAGAATACACGTTGCAAGGTCACGACAGCAATCAAAATTGTTTTAGCTGTCATGATCCTCATAAATTGGAAAATCCCTAGCGCGGCGGAGCCGCAAATGTTTAAATGACTTGCTTTGTTGTGGTCCA
>JBHHXN010000093.1:0-20013 GCA_046757025.1 bacterium | reverse complement strand
AAAATGCAAAAGTTCAGAAGTAATACTATAATGAGAAAAAAATATAAGTTTTTTATAATTGCGCCAACTATTAAAACGAGAAATGAATTGGTAATTGTATGCACACATAACGGCTCCCGTGGATGACCCGCACGTTGGGCTGTAGGGGGTGTTCAGTTAAATATTTTTTTAATTGCGATAAAGTTTGCTGCCGTGTCACGTCAAACTGTTGGTTAGTTTGCAGCATGGAGGAATCAGACCTGACTGAAACGGTGTCCAGTAACAAATACACCTTATGCGCCCCACGAAATAAAATGTGATAAATATGTTTATCTGCTTAAAATTAAGTAATATTCGATCTAATCACAAGAAAGAAGTTGTTTTTAGTTTCAGTTTTAATTATCATAAGAAGGTGAATCAATGACTTTGTTTAAGAACCAAGTCAGGGTTGATAAGGGTTCGACAAATAGAAACTGAACTTCCAAGAAATACTATATATATAGGAATTTATTGAAGCCTCCAACCCTGACAGGGTTATAAATCAACAGGGTTATTAATTCCATCGAGAAATAAAATCCTGTAAAATGAGTGAATTAGTGATCGGCGAAATCGGCAATCAACCATTACCGCAACCATGAGCCGAACGATTTTACATCTCGACATGGACGCTTTTTTTGCCGCGGTGGAGCAGTTGGATAATCCGCAGTATCGTGGCAAACCGGTGATCGTAGGCTCGGACCCCAAACAAGGTAAAGGCCGCGGCGTGGTAGCCACCGCCAGTTATGAAGCGCGCAAATACGGTATCCATTCGGCCATGCCCATTTCCCAGGCTTACAAACGTTGTCCGCACGGCATTTATCTGCGCGGTAAAAGAGGACGCTATTCCGAAGTCTCCAAACAGGTGATGGCGATTTTGCAGGACTTCTCGCCGGTCATCGAAAAGATCAGCATTGATGAGGCGTTTCTGGACTTGACCGAGAGTCTGAAATTATTTGGCAGCGCTGAAAAAATCGGCCGTGAAATCAAGCAGCGCATTCAAAACGAGCTGCACCTGACCGCGTCGGTGGGCATTGCACCCAACAAATTTCTGGCAAAGATCGCCTCGGATCTACAAAAGCCGGACGGGTTCGTAGTGGTCAGGCCCGGCGAAGAAAAGTCGTTTCTGGAGGATTTGCCGATTTCGAGACTGTGGGGAGTGGGTAAGAAGACCGAGCAGGCGTTAAAAAAGCTGGGTATCGCCACCATCGGACAAATTGCCAGGATGCCGCAAACAGAGCTCGGCAAGAGATTTGGCAAGTGGGGCAGCGCTTTGTGGCGTTTGTCCAACGGCATCGATGAGCGACCGGTGAGTCCGTGGGCGGCTCAGAAATCCATCAGCCAGGAAAGGACGTTCGACACCGATACCGGCGACGAGGAGTTCATCGAACGCACGCTGTTTAAATTGGCCGACGCCCTAACCCGGCTGATGCGGACCCACCACCTCAAAGGCCGCACCATCACGTTGAAAATTCGTCTGGAGGATTTTTCCACTTTTACGCGCAGCCAGTCGGTTTCCGGTTTTGTGGATTCCACAGAAATCATCAAAGCGGTGGCTATCGACTTGTACCGAAAATTCAACAAGCAAAATAAAAAAGTCCGGCTGCTGGGCATCGGCGTTTCCCAACTGAATTCGGTTGCCGGTGAACAACTTGGTTTGTTTGATCAGGATTCGATGGTGAACCAGAAAGTGACCCGGCTGCTGGATTCTCTGAAAGATAAATTCGGTGAAAACGTGGTGAAACGCGCCGCACTGCTGGAAAAATCCCGACCCCGCTGATCCACTCATTCCAAGCAATTTCTTCTCACCCTTGTCCAATCAGGCAATTTAACAATTGACAAACATGTCATGTGACTGTTTGAAACAAAATCCCTGAGTTTGACGATCTTCTTCGAATTACCGCTTCACTTCTTCCTAAGATCAGGAAACACAAATCTAACAAATACAAAATCGTAGCTCAAAATAAACTATCGATGAATTTAGTGGCATAGCCCTTGCTTAAGAGTGGGGTACCTTTCCAAATTAACAACAAGGTGTAAATGACTTATTTGAACAAAACCTTCATTTCAATTCAGATTTTTTTGATCTTTACTTTGATTCTCTCCGCCTGCGCTGGTCAGGTTACACGCTCCATGCCTTCAAAATATTCCAAAGGCAGCCCGTACAAATTACGTCCGGGTGACATTCTTGAAATCACACTGATTTTCTATCCCGAATTTGATCAAACGGTGGTAGTACATGAGGATGGCCGCATTTCCTTGCGGGCGTTGGGTAAGCTCAAGGTCATCAACATGACTCGTGAGGCGCTCACAGCCTTGCTTTATGAAAGATACGCAGAGCTGCTGGCCAAACCAAACGTCGAGATCAAAATTCAGGAATCCACGGAATTTAAAATATTTTTCGGGGGGGATCTGGTGTTTCCTGGTATGGTTAATTTTAGAGAAGACCTCTCCATCGTGCAGGGTATCCTTCTGGCTGGCGGATTGAAAGACAAATCAAATGAATACAAAGTCACGATATTTCGGAACCGCATGGGCCGTCGAATGAAGACTTTTAATTTTGTGCTGAAGAAAAACGGCAAACAAAACCGCTCCATTCAACAATTTAAATTAGCCCCGTATGATGTGGTGATTATTTTAAAATCTCCTTTATCAAAACAAAAAAAAGGCCGGCAAATTTAACATGATTAAGACGCTCCCTTCTACCACAACCAAATTATCCGTTCGAAACGCGCAGCCGGTGGCGGAGCCCTCTCCGGATCCCTACTCGGATATCGAGTTCCTGACGCTGTTTCAGGAAATGAGTAAAGAACATCTTGCCATTATTGTGGATGCTATTTCACCCACGGACGAGGGGCCTCCCGCGGTTGCCAGTAAGCGATTTTATCAGGAAGATTTTGTCTCTGATCTGAATTATTTAAAACCTCGAATTCTCAGTTTTGTGGAAAACCAGGGTCCGAATGTTGTTCTGTTTAATGCACTGGACGATTTTGATTACTGTTCTCGAGCCCTATTTCAATTCTCAAAAATGATGGCAGAACAATCTTCTCTGGATGTGCTGGTGGTGGACTGTGATCTGCGATCGTCGCACCTTAATCGTTATTTTGAATTACGCCCCAAAACCGGGCTGTCCGAATATTTAATGCAAAACAAATCAGTTGATGCATTAATCGCACACACACCTCAGGAGAATCTGCATTGGTTGCCTTGCGGGTCGCCTGCGGCTGATCCGGTGAGTCTTTTCATGGCGGATGATTTTATCAGTTTGATGGATTCCTTGAAAACGCAATTCGACATTCTTTTGATCAACACACCCGCTTACAATAATTTTGTAGATACGTTTCTTTTAACCAAATATCTCGAGCCCGTTGTTTTGTTAACCCTCACCGATGTGGACAATTGGAAAGGGGTTGAAGCGTTTCGCCGGGAATTATCCGTACTCGGGGTTAAGATTTTTGGTTTACTCAATATTTGAAAGTTGTGGTTTGAATTTAATTATTGTTTTTTAAAGTCATAACGTCTTCTTTTTTGTAAATTCCCCTCCTCAAAAGAAATTTTAAAATTCTTGACTTCAAGTTACAAAAGTTCTATATTTAGCTGTTTTGTTTGAACTCACGGTCGATCACCATGGAATTTCTTTTCATCTTTGATGGGAAGATATTTAAGTTATGGAATAACCTAAATAGGTATTTTGTTTATTCACCTTAAATTGCCAGATGAATCGGGTATTGATTCGGTTGACTTGGGCATGTTTGAGCACGAGAGAAAGAACAAACGATTACCTTATTTTGGTGATATAAATTACGGCCAGCGTTTATCGCTCCGGCGAAGCAGTTTAGGGCGGTTTAGAAAAGAAGTGATAATCTATTGCAAACGAATAAAATCAAAATTCGATGAGGAAACATTAAACAAATGACTATTTTAGAAGTTTGTTTTTTTATTTTTTATGGTTTGATATTGTTGATGTTAGTGATGTTTGGGGTCCACAAATATTTTCTGCTTTATCTTTATCTCAAGCATAAAAACAAACCGATATATAAAAAAGGTAAATTGTGTAAACTGCCGGTGGTTACCGTACAGCTCCCCTTGTTCAACGAAAAGTATGTCATCGAAAGATTGCTCGAGTCCGTGTGCAATTTGGATTATCCAAAAGATCGACTGGAAATTCAAATTTTGGATGATTCCATCGATGAAACCAAAATTGTCGCGCGTGATTTGGTGAGAATGTATCAGGCGCAGGGAATTGACGTTCGCCACATTCATCGAGAAAATCGCACAGGATTCAAGGCCGGAGCTTTAGACGTGGGACTCCAGCAGGCAAAGGGCGAGTTTGTGGCTGTTTTCGATGCCGATTTTGTTCCTAAACCGGATTTTTTAAAACAAACTTTACCGTATTTTACCAATCAGAAAGTGGGATTGGTGCAAGCGCGCTGGGGCCATTTGAACCGCAACTATTCTTTGTTGACCCGCATTCAGTCCATGTTTTTGGATGGGCATTTTATCATCGAGCACACCGCGAGAAATCGCTCTGGTCGATTTTTCAATTTCAACGGTACCGCGGGTATCTGGCGCAAAGAAGCCATATTCGACGCCGGCGGTTGGCAGCACGACACGTTAACCGAAGATCTGGACTTGAGCTATCGGGCGCAATTAGCCGGCTGGAAATTTGTTTATTTACCCGATGTGGTGGCGCCGGCGGAGTTGCCCGTGGAAATCAACGCCTACAAATCCCAGCAGCACCGCTGGGCAAAGGGGTCGGTGCAAACCGCTAAAAAACTGCTGCCTTTTATTTTCAAAAGCAAATTACCGTTCTTTGTGAAATTAGAAGCCGGCGTGCATCTGGTCAGCAATTTAACGTATTTGTTCATGACCATCCCGTCGCTTTTCATGCCCATCATTCTGCATCTGCAATTGAGGCGCGACTGGGACTGGATGGTGTACGTGTACTTTTTCGTATTTTTTACCGCGACCCTTTCGGTTATTTTTTACTATTTGATTTCGCAAAAAGAAAGTCAAGCGGACTGGCAGAAGCAAATTCCGTACTTACCCATTCTCATGTCGCTGGGAATCGGTCTGTCCATCAACAACACGAAAGCCGTGTTAGAGGCGCTGTTCAACTACGCTACAGAATTTAAACGCACGCCTAAATATAGCATTGAAAACACCAGGGATAACTGGAAGAATAAAACCTATCGTTCGGATTTTGACTATCAGCCCGTACTGGAGCTTTTGATGGGAAGCTACTTTACCATTTCGCTCTTGAGTTTATTGAACAAGGGATTGTTTATTTCCATTCCTTTCTTTTTGTTGTTTCAATTTGGCTTTATCTATATCGGGCTGATGTCTTTTTTACAATCAAAAAGGTTCAATCTGCACCTGAAGCAATTTAAAATATTTTTTCAGCAGCGGTTATCACTGCTGACGAAATGGATTTTATAAACGAGAATGGCAGGTGCATGTTAATTCAATGTAACAAAACATTGCTGAATTTTAATTTCAAATCCCTTGCAATTTTACTGCGAGCTTTTTATTTTACGGCACCAGAGTTAAAAGGAAAACATTTCAAGATTGGCATTCATAAAATTAATCATTCAGGAGTGCCCGTTAGAAAAGGCCTGTTGCTTATGATTGACAAGCTTGAGCAGACAACATATCAGTAAGTAGAAGGAGTTTTACAATGTCCAAACCTATCGAATTGACAGTTGAGAATTTTGAATCTGAAGTGCTTTCTTCCGACCAGCCTGTTTTGGTGGACTTCTGGGCAGCCTGGTGCGGGCCGTGCAAAATGATCGCACCGCATGTGGAGGAATTGGCCGCAGAATTTGAAGGGAAAGCCAAAATTGGCAAATTGGATGTGGACAACCATCAGGAAGTGGCTGCGAAATACGGTATCCGGAGTATCCCTTCGCTATTGATTTTTAAAAATGGCGAAGTCGTTGACCAGATTATTGGCGCCGTTCCCAAAAATCAAATCAAATCCAAACTGGAAGCTTCTTTATAAAATACGAACCGATTACTGACCAAGCACTTGATGAGAGCAAGTGCCTGTTTTTTTGAGGGCATTCCTGATTGATGAAATACGACGTGGTGGTCGTCGGCGGGGGACCGGCGGGTTTATCTGCGGCCTACTCGGCGGCTAAAGCAGGCATTCGAGTTGCCGTATTAGAAAAAAGCAAAGAAATCGGTTATCCCATTCATACCAGCGGCGGTAGCTGGATCGAAGAATTAAAACAGTTAGACATTCCTGAGAAATTTATGAACCCCATCTATGAGGGTTTTTTTTATTCTGCAAAAGAACGAGCCGAGTTTACATATACCTCGCCGCCGAGCTGTGTGCTGGATGTTCGCGGGCTTTATCAGTACCTGGCAGAGCTCGCTGCGGCTGAAGGCGCTGAAATTTTTGTCAACACCACCGTTTTAGAGCCTTTGAAAAAGGATGGGAAATTACGCGGGGTGAAGGCGCGTCGGCACGGGAAACTGGTCGAAATTTCAGCCGGCGTGACCATCGACGCCAGCGGTATCTCAGCCATCATCGGCCGCAAAACGGGACTGTTCAGCGGTTTTAAACGGTACGGCGTTGGCGCGGAATACGATTTGTTTGCGCCGCATTGGCCCTGTGGCCGGGCCGTTTTTTTATTGGGTAAAAAATTTGTTCCTTCTGGCTACGCCTGGATTTTTCCCCACAAAAACCAGCGCGTGCGTTTGGGTGTGGGTTTGATCTACCCCGATTCCACCGGCGATCCCAAAAATTACCTGGACCAAATTTTGAACAACAAAGAACTTTTTAATGGTGAATTTACCAACGTCAGTTGTTTAGAATATCATGTCGGTCGCATTCCCGGCCAACGCCCTTTGCAAAAAACCGTCGCCGACGGACTGCTGGTGGCAGGCGATGCTGGCGGCTTGATCTCGATTCTTCTGGGAGAGGGCATACGTTTTGCCATAGATATCGGGCGCATGGCTGGTGAGACCGCCGCTGAGGCCATTCGGGCGGAAAGAATCGATTCCCGTTTTCTCATAAAATATGAACGCCGCTGGCAAAAAAAATATCGGCGCTCGTTCTTTCTGGCTGCTACCATTCACGATCGCATCGCGCAGTATTCAGACCATGATTGGGATGAAAAAATCAGGGCGCTGGCAAAAGTCCCCGCAGATTTAATCCCCCCCATTTTAAAAGGCGCCTTCACACGTCAAAATCTTTTCGCTGTAATGAAAGCCAGCCCGGCTTTGATTACACTGAAAATTCTGAACACAATCAGCTCGATATTGAAAAATGCTTGATTTTAATTGTATGAATTAATAACTTTCAACATGCATGCTAACGATGACTAAACAGCCCAATTCGAAAATTGAAGTCTTACCTCTTGTATTCCACTATTTATATATCCATTGCTTGCTGATGTATAGAAAATATGCTGTCAACAATGGTTGTTACCCATTTCTTAATTCACTCATATTGTTAGTTTCCAGGAGAATTCATACATGATAGCCTTGATCATGGCGGGTGGAGTGGGCACGAGATTCTGGCCTAAAAGTCGCGAAAAGCATCCGAAACAGCTTTTGAAAATTTTAGGCGAAAATACCATGATTCAGTGTACCGTGAAGAGGTTGCTGCCTCTGATTCCACTTGATAAGATTTTTGTGGTGACCACAGAAAAACAGCGCGAAGAAATCATCGCACAATTGCCCCATTTACCAGCAGAAAATTTTATCATTGAGCCCAAAGGCAAAAACACCGCGCCCTGTATCGGATTGGGAGCGTTATTCCTCGAACGAATTGACCCCGATGAAGTGATGGTGGTGATGCCGGCTGATCACTTGATCAGCGGCGATGAGCAATTTATCAAAACCTTAAAGGTGGGCGATAAAATTGCACGGGAAAAAGACAATCTGATCACCATCGGAATTGAACCGACTTATCCGGCCACCGGCTACGGGTACATTCAATACCATGAACAAATTGATACCATTAATGGAGTGACGCTGCTCAAAGTCAAAACGTTTGCGGAGAAACCCAATTTAGCCACCGCTCAGAGATTTATGGAAAGCGGTGATTTTTTATGGAATAGCGGTATCTTTATCTGGAAAATAAAAACTATCTTACAAGAGCTGGAGGAGTATTTACCCCACCTTTACGATGGTTTGCTCGAAATCAGAAAAGTGCTGGGTACCGATAAACAGGATGAAACCATTCACCGGGTTTACTGTCAAATCAAAAGCAATTCCATCGATTACGGGGTGATGGAACAGGCAAAAGACGTGGTGGTGCTGCAAGGCAAATTTGACTGGAACGATTTAGGAAGCTGGGACGAAGTGTACACCATTTTAAGCCAGAACGGGGAAGACAATATTCTGCTCGGCGAACACGTCATTTTGGACGGTAAAGGTTGTTATATCGACGCCCCGAAAAGGAGCGTGGCGGTTCTTGGACTGGACGAGTTGATCGTCGTGGACACCGATGACGCCATTTTGATTTGTCCGCGCAACCGGGCTCAGGATGTGAAGGACCTGGTAGATTTGATCAAAAGAAAAAAAATGCACAAATTATTGTAGATGAAATCCCACCATGAATGAAGAACAGATTTTAGCCAGTCTTGAGGAATTGATCGCGCAGCTCTCGGTGGACCTTCGTTACGAGAAGGGAGATTTTGTAGGCGGTTTTTATCGGTACAACGAGAAAGAGCAATTTGTTATCAATAAAAGTTTAAACATCAAACAGAAAATCAACGTTCTGGCAAAAGAACTCAAACAAAAATTGGATGTCAATGATCTGTACATCGTTCCGGCTTTAAGAGAGGTCATAGAAAATGCGAGTAGTATGGAATAAAAAGAATTCTTCCCAAAAACGCAATGAAGGAGAGAAGATGCAGCCTAAAGAGTTGATTGGATTTTTTAGTAAGGATTTGTTTGTTTCGTCTCTAAAAGCCCGAACGAAAGATGAAGTTTTTACCGAATTGGCCGAATTGTTTGTAAAATCTAAATTGGTGCGTAAGAAGAGTATTGTAGTTGAGATGCTGAAAAAGCGCGAAATGCTCGGCAGCACCGGCATCGGGAAGGGGGTGGCCATTCCACACGGTCGAACCACTGCGGCATTGGAAGTCAAAATTGCGTTTGGCAGATCGGAAGCGGGCATTGCATTTGACGCCATCGATAAAAAAGATGTGCACCTGGTGTTTGTGATGCTGGCACCGCCGCAGGACGAAAACAACCGTTATTTGCCAGCATTGGGTAAATTGGTGGAAGTGGTCAGCGAAAGCGCCAATCGTAAAAAATTATTGCAGGCAGAAAATTTCGAAGAATTCATTCACGTATTTGAAGGAGCAAACTAATTGTTAAATAAACAGCTCGAATTGTTGGTGGCTTTACAAGATCTCGATATCATGATCAAAGATATCGATGACGTCAAATCTTTGGGTTTTGAAGTGGCAGGCAGAGAAAAGCTTCAGGAAGCCAGAGATGAAATCGTAAAAAAAATCAGCAAGCCTCTGCTTTCGAATTATGAGAAGCTGAAAACCCGATACAAACGTTCCATCGTACCGGTGAAAGACGACGTCTGTTTAGGCTGTTTCATGCGCATACCCACCTCGCTTTTCACCCGCGGGCGCAGCGACCAGGAAGTGATTTTGTGCGAAGGTTGCGGCCGGGTTTTGTACTGGTACGATTGATCACAATTTTTTTTCATAAATTGCATATTTTTTATACAGCTTGGCACCGAGAGCCACTAACGCGCGATTCATAAGCGTGTTGTCTTCCAAAATCCACGAAAATTCCGCCCAGTTGTAGCCTTTGTTTTTGCCTCTGGTGTAAGTTTCATAATAAAAAGTTGGCGCCAGTGCACGTTTTCTTTGAAACTTCGATCGCACACCCAATGTCACCACCCGAACATTCTTGATTTTATTTTTATTCAAAAGCAGTTTGAAAATGCCGAAAGGCAACAAGCGGCCGTTTATTTTTTTGAAAATCTGATTGAAGTCCGGAAGGGCCAGAGAAAAACCCGCGATTTCGCCGTTGACTTCCGCGATGAAAACGATGTCCGGATCCACCGCCGGCTTCAGGTCTTTGGCCATGTGCTGGAATTCAGCGTCGGTCATGGGCACAAAACCCCAGTTAGCCTGCCAGGCTTCGTTGTAAATGGTTTGCACAACTTTGACTTCTTTTTTGAATTCTTTCATGTTAATAGTGCGAATTTGTACGCTTTCGTCCTGCAGCATTTTTTTGCTCATAACTTCAAACCGTTCCGGAATGGGCATGTCTCGATGGAAGTAGTAAGCGTACAATTCTTTAATTTTCTGCATGCCGTTTTTTTCCATCAAGTCAAGATAATATTCGGGATTGTAGGTCATGAGAATCACTGGGCTGGAGTCGAATCCTTCCGAAAGAAAGCCGCAAGTGTCGTTGGTGGAAAAATTCATGGGACCACGCAGGTGAGTCAACCCCCGGCTTTGGGCCCATTCTGACGCCACCCCGATCAAGGTCTCCGCTACCGCTGCGTCGTTCACGCATTCGAAGAATCCGAAGAACCCGATGTTTTCCTGGTGAATTTGATTGTGGCGGTTGTTTAAAATCGCGGCAATTCTCCCCACCACTTCGCCATTTCGGGTGGCTAAAAAATATTCGGCTTCCGAGTGTTGAAAAAAAGGATTTTTGTTCTGGTTCAAGATATTTTTCATATCCAAAATCAGCGGCGGAACCCAGTGCGGGTCGTCGTGGTAGATCTGCCATGGCAGTTTGATGAATTGTTTCAGCTCTCGTTTGGAGGTAACCGATTTGATTTCAACATTCATGTGACTTGCCTTCTCTCAGGTTAAACAAAAAAAGGCCGCAGAAAAATGACTACGACCTTTGACATAATTCGTTGGAACCACTCTTTTAAATTAGCCCGAATTTTTTGCCTAAATTTGCAAATATTTCGATGACTTTGTCCAATTCGTCGTCGGTGTGGGTTGCCATGTAGCTGGTTCTGATCAAGGATTTTCCGGGCGGCACCGCGGGGGGAACCGCCGGATTGGCAAATACGCCGTTCTCAAAAAGCTGTTTCCAGAACACAAACGTGTCCATCATTTCGCCGATGACGATGGGCACCACGGGGCTGTCGCTTTTGCAAGTGTCAAATCCCAGCTCATCGAAAGCGGATTTCATTTTGCGTACGATCTGCCACAACCGTTCTCTGCGTTCGGGTTCTTTTTTGATGATGTCCAGAGCGGCGATTACCGACGCCACCGCAGCCGGCGGCATGCTGGCAGAAAAGATCAGCGCACGGGAGTGGTGCTTGATGTAGTCGATAACGCGGGCATTCGCAGCGATAAATCCTCCCAACGAAGCAAACGATTTGCTGAAGGTGCCCATGATGATATCGACTTCGTCTTCCAATCCGAAGTGCTCGGCGGTGCCGCGGCCGTTTTTACCAAAGACGCCGATGGAATGCGCATCGTCCACCATCACACGCGCTTGGTATTTTTGGGCTAAACCGACGATTTCCGGCAGGTTGGTCAAATTGCCTTCCATACTGAAAACGCCGTCCGTGACGATGAGTTTACCGCTGTCGGCGTTGCTGGCGGCTAACAGGCGCTCCAGGTCGCGCATGTTGTCGTGCTTGTATTTCACGATTCGGCCGAACGAAAGACGGCAGCCGTCCAAAATGCAGGCGTGATTGTTGCGGTCAGTGTAGATGATGTCATCCTTACCGGCTATGGTGGAGATGGTTCCTAAATTAGTTTGAAAGCCGGTGGAAAACACCAAAGCGGCTTCTTTTTGCATGAATTCCGCTAATTTTTCTTCCAATTCTACATGGAGAGACAAGGTGCCGTTTAAAAATCTTGATCCTGTGCACCCGGAACCAAAATCAATCACCGCTTTCCGGGCGGCTTCTTTAATGCGCGCATCCTGCGTGAGTCCGAGGTAGTTGTTTGATCCAATCATGATGAGTTTCCTACCGCCGATCGTGACTTCGGTGTCAGCCCCGGACTGAATCGCCTTAAAATACGGATACCAGCCCTGTTCCTGCAGTTCTTTCGCCTTGGTGAAGTTGTAACATTTATCAAATAGGTCTGCCACGATGCTCTCCTTAACTTTAATTGTCTGTTTTTAAACGATAAATATAAACATTGCCAAAGAAGAAAGCAAGGTAAAAGTTACAACGCGTTTAAATCTGCAAAGCTTGATTCTTTCAAAAAAAATGTCTAAAATAGAGGCGATTTTTTTCAAGCGAGTTTAGTAAAAGTCAAATATTCGCGGTACGTCTTTCGTATTCATAATTGAATTGCGCGGCTATGCTCACTTTTAGATCGAAACTGTTCTTAATTGGAGGGCGCCTTTGAAAGCGCTGGTGACCGGCGGGAGAGGCTTTATCGGCAGTTTTTTAGTGGAAGAATTATTGCACCACGGCCTGGAAGTAACCTGCCTGTTGCGAAACCACTGCCGGCGCCACACCTGGCTTCAGGGGTTGGACTTTCAAGCCGTGGCCGGCGATATCAACGAGCCGGAATCGCTGAGCGAGGCGGTGAAAGGCGTGGATTATGTCTTCCACTTGGCGGGACTCACGAAATTTATTTCTCGCTCGGCTTACTACCACGTCAATGTTGATGGCACCAAAAATTTACTCAGCGCTGTGCAAAAACATAATTTGTCGCTGAAAAAATTTGTGCTGGTTTCCAGTCAGTCGGCTGCCGGCCCTGCCGCCTCCAAACAACCTCTGAAAGAAGCCGATCCCCCGCAACCGGTTTCGCATTACGGTCGGAGCAAACTGCAGGCCGAAGAAGCGGCGCGCACCTTCATGCCCCGTCTGCCCACCGCCATCGTGCGGCCGCCGTCGGTTTTTGGTCCTCGCGATACGGACATTTTCAATTTTTTTAAGTTGACCCAAAAAAACGTTCATCTGCAAATAAGCGGCGGCGATCGCTATCTCAGTTTAATCTACGTGAAAGATCTGGTGCGGGGAATTTGGCTGGTTGCTGAAAAAGCCCAATCAAGCGGCCAAATGTACTATCTGTGCAACGATGATTTCATTTCCTGGCAGACCTTTGCAGAAACTCTGGCCGAAGTGATGGCCGTCCGTGCCAGGAAAGTGGTGATTCCCCTTTCACTGGCGTTTTTGGTGTTCGGCGGTTATCAGGTTTACAACGGTATTCTGCGGCAGCCCAGTTTGTTCAGCATCGATAAATTCAAAGAGCTGCGGCCGCGGTTCTGGCTCTGCTCGAATGCCAAAGCCAAAAGCGAACTGGGATTTCAAACGCAATTTGGTTTGAAAGAAGCGGTGCAGGAAACTTATCGGTGGTATTTGGATAATGGATGGCTTTAATGCCAGAGAATGGTTATTTTATAATGCGGTTTAATTTTTCTTTGAGAATTTTGTAATACGAGTTTTCATTGCCATTGTGACCGTTTTTTTGAGCTGCAGCGAAAGCTAAATAGCGCTTTGAATCGAGGTAAGTGATCAGCTCTTTTTTAGGAACCAGTGGCCAGTAGAGGTAGAGTTTGTTTTTTCTGTTCTTTGAGCTGAGCTCGATCTGGGCGATGCCGAACAAGTTGAATTCGTGGGAAGGCGAAACTTTTTTGCGATCGAGGAAGCCGCGCTCGGCCATCTGTTCCAGAATTTTGTTCAGGTCTTCTGAAGTGAGCGGCAGGGTGGAATCCAACTGAGCGTAAATATCGCTGGAACTGGCGATGGGCTGCACCCACAGCACTTTCAGGATTTCTATCTCCAGATCCGATGGCAACGGCATTTCTGCTAACGAGCGCTTTTTACGCGATGACTTGCTTTTGGCGATTAAGCTTCTGATGAGACCGTTGAGGGGCACGGTTGGGGGAATGTCGTGAAACCGGCGACGGATGGCTTCCCCTCCGGGATCGGCTCCCTGCGGGGTGATTTCGTGCAGTTCTTCCGGAGAAAGCAGCAAAGAGGAGTAGGATTTCAGCTTGAACTCGAAAACCAGGCTGGTGTCGCTGGTGAGAGCGGAATGACGAATGGCCACCTGATCGATGAAATCGTGCTTGCGCACCGTGAATTGCTTTTCTTCCAAGGTGTTTTTAGTTAAAATTTCTTTGGCAGGTGCTGCATAGCTTGTGGTATCAATTTGGGTGTTGGGGTTCTGGGCATGAGTCAAAGTGGTTGTCAGGCAAATTGGGAGCGACCAAAATAAAAGTTTGCCGATAAAAGTGCGCTTAATTGTTCTCAAACCCGTTTCCTTTGGGATGTCCGTTTATTTGCAGCTTTTATAGTTAGTTCAACATATTTTAAATCCCGGATGTTCCAATTCGAGGATTTAAAAGCCGCTGCCTGGCGCGATCAGAATCCGTTGTCCTGTCCAAATCAAATCGCAGTTAAAAAAGGGTCATTTTAGTCCATGTCAAATGCCGATAAAGATAAAATAGCCGAAGAGCGGAAAAAAATGCGTCGGCTGCGCGTCATCGTCGATTTGACCGCCGCCGTACTTTACCAGGGTAATTTAACGACAGCCGAAGCCACCGAGTTGGTTGAAGCGACCAGAAAGAGCGTACTGCGGTTGTTTCCAGATAAAGCGGAAACGTTCGACCTCATCTACAAACCGCGATTCGAACGCATCATCCAGGAAACGCGGCAGGCGAAAAATGGCAATTGAATATGTACGCACGGGCAAATAAATGGAAAATGCGTGCATAAAAACCCCAGTGGTACGGATTTCGACGGACGGAATTTTGGTAGTTGATTTTTAACCTTGCAACAATTATTTTTCAATGTGGCACGAATTTATTAGCCACTCACAAGTTGGTTTAGGCCATAGTCATCTAAAAAGGAGGAAATGATGATATTTCTTAAGTTGAGATTTTACCTAAGTTTGGGGAGCATGTTGTTGTTGGCGTGCGCACAAAATACGGTGAAAAAGGAAGCCGCTGAATTCATCAGCGAATACACCGAAAACTTCCAGAAACTCTACTACGAGGCGTCCCAAGCTGCCTGGCTGGCAAACACGGACATCAGTGATGAGCATGACAGCTTGAATGTTCTGAAGGAGAAAGAATTTGCTAAATATGTCGGAAGTAAAGAAGTTATTGAGAAAACTTGGTCCTTGTTAGAGCAAAAAGACCAGCTCGATCCTTTGCAGGTGTTGCAGTTGGAAAAAATTCGTTTGCGTGCGGCTCATCAGCCGGCCACAATTCCGGAGGTGGTCGAGGAGCTCATCAATGCGGAAACCAAACAAAACAGCTTACTTTATGGATTTGATTTTGTGCTGCGGGACAAAAAAGGCAAAGCCCGAATCGTCTCCACCAATGAAATCGATCGCATTCTGGTGGACTCTCGTGATTTACAGCAGCGTTTAGCTGCCTGGGAATCCAGCAAAGAAGTGGGCAAGGTATTGAAAGATGGCCTGGAAAATCTGCAATCATTGCGCAATCAGGTGGCGCAGGAAATGGGTTACAGCTCGTTTTTTGCCCTGGAGGTGGCCGACTACGGTATGACCGTGGACGAGTTGATGGCGCTCATGGATAATTTGGTGGAACAGCTGCGGCCTTTATATTCGGAGCTGCACACCTACATTCGCTATGAATTGGCTGAACGCTACAATCAGACCGTGCCGGAATATTTGCCTGCTCACTGGCTGCCAAATCGCTGGGGACAAAATTGGCCGGGTATCGTGGAAGCCGTGGATCTGGATGATTTGTTTAAAGATAAAACTCCCGAATGGATCAATAAAACCGCCGAACAGTTTTATGTGAGCCTCGGGTTCGATACACTCAATCAGAATTTCTGGGATAAGTCTGATCTTTACCCGGTAGAAGAGGGTTCTACGCGCAAGAAAAATAATCATGCTTCGGCCTGGCACCTGGACTACGATCAGGATTATCGTTCGTTGATGAGCGTGGAAGCCAACAGCCGCTGGTTTGGTACCGCGCATCACGAGCTCGGGCACATTTATTACTACATCGAATACACCAATCCCGATGTGCCGCTGCTTCTCAGGCGGGGCGCTAATCGCAGCTACCACGAGGGCATTGGCGATTTGATGCGGATTGCCTCTACCCAGCGGGCTTATCTCGAGCATCTTGGGCTATTGCCGAAGGAAAAGGAAATCGATCAAGTGCAATGGCTGTTGAATGATGCGCTTTCTACCAGCTCGGTGGTGTTTATTCCTTTCGCCGCCGGCACCATGACCCATTTCGAATATGATCTTTATGAACAGAATCTGCCCAAAGAGCAGTTCAACGAGCGCTGGTGGGAATACGTGGCCAAATATCAGGGCATCGTGCCGCCGGTACCGCGCGGTGAAGAATACTGCGACGCGGCCAGCAAAACCCACATAAATAATGATCCGGCACAGTACTATGATTACGCGCTTTCTTGTGTGTTGAAATTTCATCTGCACGACTATATCGCGCGAAAAATTCTGAATCAGGATCCGCGTAACTGTAACTACTATGGCAGCAAAGAAGTCGGCGATTTTTTGAAAAGCATCATGCGGCCAGGGTCTAGCAAGGATTGGCGCAAAGTACTGAAAGAAAAAACCGGCGAAGATTTGAGCGCCCGCGCCATGCTCGAATACTTTCAACCTTTGATGGACTTTCTGAAAGAAGCCAATAAAGGGCGGAAGAGCGTGATTGCCAGCCGGTAGTCGATGGCGGATTGCGGATTTCAGATTGCGGGTTTGTGATTGTAACTCGTGGGTAGGGATTGCTGATGGAGGATGGAAGATTGAAGATCGGAAAACGAAAATCGGAAATCGATATGGCATTAAGTTACTATTGCCGCCGGTACCAGCCAATAGTTCAAACTTGATACTTTCAGCTCGGCATTCCGAAAGAGACAAGTTTCAAGTGGCAAAGGACAAAGGACAAAGGACAAAGGACAAATATATGAATAATCTAAAACAAAATGTGCTTACCGTCATCGGCGTTATCGCTTTGATTCTATTTGTTGGAATTTATGCAGTGGAAATGTTCAGTCACAGCGGGCCGCCGGTCACCATATCCTGGCTGCGGGCCAATTTGGGCAAAACGGGTTTGATAGTGGTTAACATTTTGATCGTGATCGCCTTTCTGGCCTTGCTGCCTTATCGGCGTGCTACCATGAGCACCTGGAAATCAAAAGGGGTGTTTGTGGCCTTCGTCATTGCTTTGATGACCGAAATGTTCGGTTGGCCTCTGTTGATATTTCTGATTTCACCATTGGTGGAAGTGCCTTCATTAAGAGGATGGGCGCGTCAGAATTTCGGCCACGCCGGACCCATTCTGGGCACCTGGCTGAGTATGATCGGCTTGCTGTTGATCGCCTTGGGCTGGCAGAAAATTCACCGCGCCAAAGGATTGGTGACCAGCGGCATTTACCGGTTCATACGCCATCCACAATACACGGGGATATTTCTGTTTACGCTGGGCTGGATTTTGCACTGGCCATCGATCATCACGCTGGTGTTCTGGCCGATTCTGGTGGCAGCTTATGTCTGGCTGGCACGGCAGGAGGAGAAGTTTGTCACCGAAGAGTTTGGTGACGACTATCTGAAATATGCACGGAATACGCCGCGGTTTGTTCCTGGTATTTTGCTGTTGACAAAGAAAAATTAGCGTCTCACCGCGGCGGGAATTTCGGTGATCAATAAACCTTCCAGGTTTTGAAAACCTGGAAGGTTTAAACCGTGAGGGTAGGGTCGGTGTTCAACCTTTAGGTTGCTGGGGTGAGGGGAGAAAGACTACGCGCAATCGTGAACACCCAAAGCCGTGGCACCCCGGTCCGTTAGTATGAAAAATAAAGCTTTAGTGCAACCCGATACTTAACCCTTTCTGCTTTTAATATTTTGAACAGATCTTTGAAGTCTGGATTGGGTTGCATGCTGCCCTCGAATCATGAGTCATTCTTGCGCCATTTGCCAGGCGGCGGCAAATCTTTTCTCCGCTCCCAGCTTTACCCAAAAATCAAGGTCAAAAGAGCGGTCCAGTTCGCTCTTTTTGACTTTACGCGCCATGATAACTTTTTTTTTCATTTATTCAGGATTTAACTTGATTTTATTGGATAAACGGTCATTGCTAATCAAATGTAATGAACCTTGTTATCATTTACAAGCAATTTCTATGGGTGGAAATCTTAACTTGTTTAATAAAAGAAGGTTGTGTGTTCGCTGTGAGTCAACGAGAGAAATTGGTTGTTTAGGAATTTGGAGACACTTTTCTTGAGTATGCAAGGAAGACGCTGAGGTTTTTGCCGAGAGTTGTTACATTCAAAAAAATGTTAAAAAAATAGGCAACCTCGTACCCAAAGGAATATATTTGTGACTTAATTGCATTGCGAATTAGATGCTGATTGGCAGACGAACTGTGGAAAATAAAAGGAGCTAATGATGCCTTTTATTAGTATACGTCAAATTGGTAAGCCGGCAGCTCCACTTCTAAAGGCATAATCATTGCATATCGCATGTTTCGAGGGTTAACAAGAGTTTCACCTGCGAGAGGGATTAAGGGCACCTGACTTGCTTATTAGAATAACCTATGAGAAAGCATTAAACCAAGCCAAAAATCCACAGCCCTCTCGTCAGGTGGAAACAATGTTAGCAGGCTCACTAACGTTGGCGAACGAGCGGCCTTAGATCGTATCGAAATAAGAATATGGGACTACGCAGACTTTGCCCGTAATAATCCCAACCATTTGATATAGGAATTGGTTTGGTGAAGTTGCGAGTGCTTCTGTTATTGCTGGCCTTAACTCGCTGCTTAAAATTTCTTCAGTCTCCGAGGGTCGATATCTTGTCACGGTTCCAAGATAAAACATAAACATCAACGAATAGCAAAGGTGATGATACCTGGGTGTTTCCAAATCAATATAGTATTTGTATCCATCTCTGGTCAAAAGCATTGCGATACCAAATTTGGAATATTCTTTAATTATATTTTGATATATTCTTGGGAGCGTGTCCCACGTAAAGGATTTCCTTCTCTTGCATCTAACGATTATTTGACCATTTTCTTCCCTTGGGTCTCTAAAGTATTTACGCCGTTCGCCGCTCAGAAACTTGGAAGTTCTGACCAGTGACTCTTGTTTTTTCGAATACCTGATTTCTGAAAACAAAAAGTGTTCATTCTCATCCGTGAGTAAATCAATATTTACAGGCAGGAAGCAGCGCTGGTTATTTGGAAGTAATCCCAGAGAGAATGAAATCTGGTGTAATTCAGGGATGTGCTTCATTATGTCTTTCACGTCAATCAATTCCACCGTCGGACTTATGTCAAATTCCTTGGAAAATCTATGGAAAATGTTGACCCCGCTTGTTGTCCTGCCAGGCACTTGAACCTTGAGCTTTTCTCCAAGCGGAATCTGAAGACCATGATGTTCGTGTTTTACTTCCAGGTCAGTTCCACGCACAGAGAGGAAGCACTTAACCAAGTTTAGCACCCATAGTAAACCAAAGTCGCTTTAGTCGGCTGGGCAGAATTTCTGCCTGTTCTGTAAAATGCTTCAGCTTGTGCTGCATAGTAGACGGCCTTCGTCAACCTGGTCTTGTTTTCTCCTCGGCTTCTCTCAACTTTCTGAGAAAGGGTTGCCATAAGAAAGGACCAAGGATCTGCAGTTAGAACAGGCGGCGCTCCTGCTTGTGAATTGAATGGAGCGTAAAAAAGCTTGGTGTGATGATAGGTTGCTTGTTTTCCTGGTGTAATCGGTCGTGGCATCAGATTATCGTCCAATCTTATTTATTGCTAACGGATCGCGCGGATGACCCGCACGGCGAAGCTGCAGGGTGTTAGTTAAAAGTTTTAAGTTTGTTAGAGGCATTACAAGAGGCGCACAAGTTATTTGCCGTGACGGGTCCATCCGCTTGTTATTTCGTTGCGCAAGACAGGCCGTACATTTTAAAGCGCCTGAGTATTTATTGATTTAGCAAAACTTTATTTAAAGTGTAAATGTTATGGTTGAAAACTTAGTTGGTTCGTGCTGCTTTTTATGCCTTACTCCAGCGACGCGCCGGACGTGGGGCGCCACGAATTAACATATAAGTCTACTGATCCGGATAACATACCAAATGTCATGATATCCGACAA
>JBHHXN010000092.1:0-20076 GCA_046757025.1 bacterium | reverse complement strand
GATAGTTCTTCAATAATAATTAATTGAGTTTCCAATTCAAACGATGAACCTAAAGCCATTTCCAGGAACCGTTTGAAATCTATTTGGCTGCGGCGACTGCAACCCTCGGCAATGTTTGAAGGTATCGATACAGCCGAACGACAAATCTGACTTCTTAAGCCATATTTTTCTTCAACAATAAAGACTTCTAAACCTTCCAGGTTTTAAAAACCTGGAAGGTTTAAACATGGCATGTTTCCCTTGCAATCCCAACTTTCCAAATATTCAGAGTCCTGAAATCTCTCATGGTGTGCAACCAACTATGAACAATGGCCAACAGCTAACAGCTAAATGCCAATAGCTGAATAGTTACTAATTGTGTTAAATTAATTTTGAATTGGCATCCCTCAGGGGATGATTCTCAAGGTGTAATTCATGATCACGATCTCATCTTCCGGCGTGACTTTCACTTCATTATTCAACTCCAGCTCTTCTCCGTTGAGCACGGTACCGTTCACGCCGGAGGGCAGCAAGTAATATTCCCCATCACGCATTTCAATGACCGCGTGGGAGCGGGAAATGGAAAAATCCGGACTGGCTAAAACCACGTCATCCTGGGTGCTGCGGCCGATGGTAATCAGATCTTTTTTGATGGTGATTTCCTCTTTGTTGCCATCCGACTCCACCGAAATTTTATAAAGAATCTCTGCCGGCGGTTTTTGGACTATCGTCGCCTGCTCGTCGTCTGATACCAGCGGTTTGGCCTGTTCGATCACCGTGGCTTTGTAGTCATTTTCTTCTTCCACCACCGGTTGCGGTACCGTGGTTAATATCTCGGTGGATTTTTTGATGGGCGTTTCTTTGTCGGGCTTTTTGATGTGGTATTCGATTCTAAATTCGCCTTTATTCAGCGTGGTGTCGGTTTTCATTTCGATGAGCATTTCCCGTTTGTTTTGTTCGGGATTGATCTTGCGCATCTCGTGGTACAACTCTTCTCTCAGCTCATCGGCGAGAACGTCTTCCACTTCCAGCCGCAAATTGCGATCGGCTTCGTTGAAATAGAGGGCATAATAGTTGGGGATGATAATTTTTCTGCCAACCACGTCCACGTTCTGCTTCATGATCTCTTTTAATTTTTTGGAGATTTCTTTAAACGGGATCCTTTCTGATTCGCTGGCGCTGCTTTTGGCCTCAGCAGAATCATCCTCCAGGTCGGATACCCGTTTCCAGGCGTTTTTCATTTTATCTTTTAAGCCCATGATTTTACCCTACTTTTTGTTACACATCATTTGGGGGAAAGTTGTGATCAGACATTTCAATAAATATGTCAAATTATCTTAAAATTGTCAAGGGAAATCATTGATTAGCCGTAAACCTGTTTTTTTTAACTGACAAAACCCGAAACTTCAAACTCGAAACTGAATTTATTTCGTCAGCACTTTCACCCGCTCCCCTCGCTGTAGCTTGTCCGTCAAATTCTTGCCGTTGATGATGGCCAACTTTTCCGCAGAAACGGTTTTGTTGGGATAACGCTTGAGAAAATTTTGCAGCGTGGTGGTTCGATTCACCCGCACTACTTTGATTCGCGTGGGCTTGACCGTTTTGGCTTTTTGATTTTTCAGCCGCTGAAAGTTGTTCATGGTGTAACGAAAGGCGCCGACGTTTTTGCTGTAATTATTGGCGCCGCTGATGCCGAGAAAGCTGTACACGTAACGATCCTTTTCGATGAAATACGCCAGCACTTTTAAATCCCCCTGTTGACTGGCCACCAGCACTTCGCGAATTTCGACGTTCAAGCCGTGCAAGCGTTGGTAATCCGAGGCCGTCACCTGCCCCTTGGAATCGCTGACGAATTTATCTGCGGAATTGCGGGCGCTGGGCTGCTGCGACAGGGTAAACTGCATGCCGGCGGTCTGCTCTTTGTTGACCATTTGCACTTGCTGCGGCGTGTTGATGAGCTGCCAGCCCTGCGGTACGGGAAACTGAAACTCCAGAGTAGGATGATAAAAAACGCCGTTTTCCACAAACCCTTGCCGGGGGTCTTCCCCAAAGACGATGCCGTCGATAAGATTGAGATAGTGATCGCGCGCTGCCTTGAAGCCTTTGGCTGCGGCTTTGGCTTGCTCTTGTTTGGCCAGTTGCAGCGTTTTGGCTTCGCGGTCATGCGGATCGGGATGGGTGGAGAACCAGCTTTCCAGGGCGCCGCCGCTGTCCGTGCCGCTCAGTCCGCGCAGGTTGCTGAGGGTGCCGAAAAAATGCGACATGTGGGTGGCGTCGTATCCGACTTTGGTGGAATACGCCACACCCAGCTCGTCCGACTGCCGTTCCTGATCCCGGCTGAAGCGTAAAAACAACAGCCCCACGCCCATCTGCGCCACGTCGCTGAACTGGCGAAAGGTTTCCGAAAACAGATAGCCTACGCCAAATCCCACCTGCGCCAACTGCGCGCGCGTGTACGCCTTAGCCCCGTGGCGGGCGGTGATGTGGCCGATTTCATGACCGATGACGCCGGCCAGTTCCGCTTCCGAATTCATGTAAGCCAGAATGCCGCGAGTGATGTAAACGTAGCCGCCGGGCAGCGCGAACGCGTTGATCACGGGACTGTCCAGCACGCGAAAATGAAATTGCAAGGTCGGGCGGTGGGAAATTTTGGCCATCTTCTGTCCAAGCTCATCGACGTATTTGGCGATTTTGGGATCGTCGTACAGTCCGTATTGCGCCACGATGCCCGGGTCGGCTTCGGCCCCCAGTTGAATTTCCTGGGAGTTGCTCAATAAACTAAGCTCTTTTTTACCGGTCACGGGATTGGTGGCGCAGGAGCCGAAGATAAATATGGCCACCCAAAAAATAACCGCGAGTTTTAAACTCAAAACGATATTCCGATCCACTTTAAACCTCCTTGTGATATTTTAAAAAAAAGTTTAAACAGTGATTGACTTATAACTCATTCAGAGAATATTATTTCGAATCCATCAGCAACGTTTTTGTATCAACATAAGGATTAAATGATTACTGTAAGCCATATTTAGGTAGAAAATCCACGCCGCTCCCGTTCCAAAATTTCTATTTTGGAACGCAATTCATATATGACTAACCAGATTTCTCCTCCGCTGCGCTCTGTTGAAATGACAATTTGGGGTGTCTTCGTTCAAACACCAATTATCAACTATTATTAGATTAAAAAACGGAAAATCTCTCGATTAATGCAACCGCAAATTAACTTGACATTATTTCATTTTATTGCTATTATGACCCCGCTTGCTGAATTGTTTTTTACCAACTAAATATAAAATCTGTTTACGATAAAGTAAATAATAAAATGAAACTTAAGGAGGAAAAATGCTCAAACTAAAAACCATGTTTCTGTTGATTTTCTCAGCTGTAATTTTTTGCAGTTGCAGCAAAACTGAGAAGCTGGATTTGACCATTAGTCCAGAAGTGGGAGAGCTGTTGGCTAAATTCGCGCCAGTAGAAATCACCACCGATATTTCCTTTTTACCAGAAAACGAGCGCCAGGCTCTGGCGAAACTGGTGCAGGCCAGCAAGTACATGGACGAGATTTTTCTGCGCCAGGTGTGGCCGGAAAATCCCCGATACGAGAAAGCTTTATCCGAACGCACGGATGAGCTGGGCCGGCCGGCTTACGCGTATTTCAAGATTTCGTTCGGTCCCTGGAACCGGCTGGACGAGCACGAACCGCCGTTTGTGGGCAGCATGCCCAAACCGGCGGGTGCGGGTTACTACCCGGCCGACATGACCAAAGAGGAGTTCAACAATTATCTGGAAGCGCACCCGGAGCAAGCGGAATCGTTGAAAGGTCTCTTCACATTAGTTCGGCGCAAAGCCGACGCGCTGGCGGCAGTGGCGTATTCGGACGCGTTTAAAGAATGGCTGAATCCGGCCGCCGAGCTCATGCGGGAAGCCGCGGACCTCACCGAGAATGCCTCGCTGAAAAAATTTCTGAAATCACGCGCCGACGCCTTTTTCACCAACGATTACCGGCAAAGCGACATGGACTGGATGGATCTGGAAAGTCCCATCGAAATTACCATCGGGCCCTACGAAGTTTACGAGGACAAGCTGTTTGGCTACAAAGCCGCCTTCGAATCGTTCGTGACCGTCACCGACCCTGGGGAAAGCCAGAAGCTGGCGCGCTACAAAGCCGAGCTGCCGGCCATGGAAATCAATCTGCCCATTCCAGTAAAAATGAAAAATCTCAATCGCGGTACCGAATCGCCCATCCGCGTGGTGGACGTGGTCTTCACCGCCGGCGACACCAAATCGGGTATTCAAACCATCGCGTTTAATCTGCCCAACGACGAAGTGGTGCGGGAACAAAAGGGCAGCAAAAAAGTGCTGCTGCGCAACGTCATCGCCGCCAAATACGAAAAAATCCTCAAACCCATCGCCGAACTGCTGGTGAATGAGGAGCAGCTATCCTATCTGTCTGCGGAGGCCTTCACCAACGAAGTGCTGTTTCATGAATTGTCGCACGGTCTGGGGCCGGGCAAAATTAAAATCGACGGCCGCGAAACCGAAGTGCGCCTGGAGCTAAAAGAGCTCTACTCCGCCATGGAAGAAGCCAAAGCCGACGTCATGGGGGTTTACAATATCCACTTCATGATCCACAAAGGACTGCTGCCGGCATCCATGCGCAAAGAAATCGCGGTGACCTACCTTGCCGGTTTGTTTCGCAGCATCCGTTTCGGCATTGGCGAGGCGCACGGCAAAGGCACGGTTTTGCAATTTAACTACCTGTTGGAGAAAGGCGCCATTTCATTTAACCAAGCCACCGGCAAATTTGCCGTGGACTTCGAAGCGTTTGAGGACGGTATCCGCGACATCGTGCACGACCTGTGTGTGCTGCAGGCCCATGGCGATTATGCCGGCACGCAAAAATTGTTTGAGAAATACGTACATCTGCCCGCCGTCCTCGAAGCCGGCTTGGAAAAATTGCAGGACATTCCGGTGGATATCGTTCCAAAATATCCGCTGGCAGAGCGGTTGAGCAACGGCAGTTGAATTCGGATACGGTGTTCAAGATTCAGCTTGTTGGAGCGTGAGGAAAATTCACGCGAAGGCGCGAACACCGGGGGGTGGGTGTTCACGCTTCAACGTGCCGGGTGGGTGGGGGAAAGCACGATAAAGCGTGAACACCGGCCACTGAAAGAAATTAGTTGACAATGACATAAAAAATAGTTATGTTGTTACGTCTCCTTAGTTCTTTTACTGTTTACGACTTGATGCTGCATTCAGAATCAGGTTATTTCTTCGATGACGATTCATTCTGACAAAGCCATCAGTGACGATAGCGAGTTGTCTATGAATTTCGGTAATTCTTTCTCCTTGGGGTTGGGTTGTGATCCTTCCTAATGAACCATAATTTCAGGCACGACTTCTGGGTTTCTTTGCCCATCTTCCATTAAATTGGGGGTTCTATTCAAGCGTTTTTATTCCACCGCAGTTTTGATATATATAAGGTGGCAAATCACTGAATTGCTCAGTTCAGTTGATTTTGCACAATATATAAAGGGGCGCACTCGCCTTTTACATCTTCCGAAATCAATGGTGTAAAATCACTTTTGGAGGACTACGACCATGAAGGTACAAAAACGCAACAAAAGTCCGCCAGTACTTTTCCTGTTTACAAATTAATTCACACCAAACTAACAACTCAATGGAGGAGAACTACCATGAAACAATGCATATTTTTAATCGTCCTGTCGATCATGCTGGGGTTGCTGATTTCCGGCTGTGGGAAAGCCGTCAATCCCGTCGATGATATCCATAAATACAATCCGGAAAATCCGCAGATGGCCAAACGTCCGGCCGCGGAGCCCGCTTTGCTGCCGGAGTTTGAAGGCGACAAATTCGTCAAAAAAGACGTCATTAAAAGGAATCAGTTGGCAGGTGGCGCCACGGTGGTAGTGGACGATGACGGCGGCGAAGATTTCACCACCATTCAGGACGCGGTGGATTCGGGCGCGGAAAAAATCATTATTCGTGCGGGCACGTATGCGGAAAACGTCACCATTCCCGGCGGTTCCGATGTCACACTCGAAGGCTCCGGCGTGGGCGCCACCAATGTGACGGGCGTCGCCGGCACCAACGGTCCGATCATCGACGTGCTGCCGGGCAGCAAGGTGGTCATCAAAGAGCTAACCGTTGACGGTGGATCGGCCATGTCCGGCGGCACCGACTACGGCATCCGTTACGAAGAATCCGACGGCCGCATCAAGAATGTCGAAGTGAAAAACATCCGCAATGCCTCCGGCAGCGAGCAGGGCATCGGTATTCGCGTGTCATCGAGTGGGGCCAAAGCAAAGGTCAGGGTTGAAAAAACCATCGTTTCCAATTACACTCGTGTGGGTATTTACGGAAATGGTGTGGGTGTAAAACTCACCGTAAAAAAATGTGACATTGATGGTCCGGTACTACCGAGGGTGTGGGCGCCCAACGGCATCCAGATTTCACGCGGGGCCGAAGCCAAGGTCCGGGGTAATGAAGTGAACAACAATCCGTCACCCAATCCGCCAGGCGGTGCCGGCAGCGGAATCCTGCTATTTTGTGCGGGCCCTACCAATGTGAAAAACAATACCGTCCGCGCAGCGGATCTCGGCATCGCTCTGGCTGACAATGATGGCGCTAAAATCCTCAACAACGATATCTACGACAGCGTTTTCGACGGCATCAGCTTGCAATTTATCGGTTTATTCTGGGGCGATATCGGCTGCGGCGTCACCCCACCAGAAAACAATCTCATCAAAAACAACGATATCAAAGACAGCGGCGACACCGGCGTCAGTTTAGTGAACTTCGATCCCACCACCATTTCTACCACTCCTAATAACAATCTGATCATCATCAACGATATTCAGGGCAGCGCCGTAGAAGGAATCCACATCTGGGATGGTGCAGACAATCGCATATTCAACAACGACATCAGCGGCAGCGGCAGCACCGACTCAGTGGACGATACCAGCGGCGCTGGTACCGCCGGCACGGCCAACACCTGGAAAAACAACTCTTGCAGCAGCAGTACTCCAGCAGGATTGTGCAAATGATGCTAAATTCTAAAATTGATTGATCTAAAAAAGCCCGCATTCAGTTCGCGGGCTTTTTCTCTATATGTTAGGACGTTCGCGATCATAAAAAAGAAAGAGTGGTATGCCCGGGCACGATTATAAATCAGACGCAAGCTATGCAACATTCACTTCAACAGTGCCATCTTTATCACCGAAATTTGTTCACCCACCTGCAATTTAGTTACGTAAATTCCCGAAGCAACCGTTTGCCCCCGGGCGTCTTTGCCATCCCAGCGAATCTCGTGCAGTCCGGCTCTTTGCACGCCCTCGACCAAAGTGCGAATTTTCTTTCCCAGTAGATTGTATATTTTCAAGGTCACGGCAGATGCATTCTCAAGATGGTACTAGAGCGTGGTTTCAGGATTGAACGGATTCGGATAGTTCTGCGCTAAACCAAATACACGCGATAAATTGCTATGGGTACTGCTCGCCTGTTTAAATCCCGGGCTAGTAGAATTCTCTGAGTAATCATAAACATGCCCTAAACTGGCGACGAGAATACTGTCGGATTTCTGATTGTTGAGCATGGTCTTGAAGTTTAAGACAACTCCAGAAGCAAAGCTATGGCTGCTCAATCCAACACGCATGTGGGGCCGGCTAAAAGCGTCATTAGATGCGAATCTTAAGGGTTGAAATTTCTTATCGAGTTGTTTATTTAGAGGATTTTGGATTTGAAACAAAATTTCAAGCGCGCCCGGCCCGTTTGCAAGGTTTGCAACTTTCTCACCGGCAACAGCGAAAACCACAATCAGACTGTCGGCATCGGTAGGCAGGGTGAAATCCGCGGAAGCCAGAGCTGACCAGGCCTGCTCAGCAGATAACTCGACCGTATCTGAAGGCGCAACGGAAAAGCCAATATTCGAAACCCTACCATCTCTGTGTTTCACCACAAAATTCTCCACGCGCACGTTCAACCAGGCACCAGATTCTTTGTCTTTGAGACCCACAGCCCGCAGGTATGCAAAATCGCTGCTTCCTTCGGTGGTACCGGTGTTCTCAACAAGAACTCCGGACTTGCTAAAGGTGGTTGAACTGAGGTCGATTTCATAAGGCGCGGCGCTGCCGGTGGTCGTCACATACCTGGCCTGGGTGCTGCCTACAGAGAACGAAGGGTACATCCCGGCCGCAGATGCGAAACTGCTCCAGTAACTGCCATCGAAGGTGCGGGTAAAAACATAAGCTGAACCTCTCCGGTAGGCAATGGCTGCTTTAGAACCCGCCAGTCCCGTGATACTCGGTCGGTCTTCAGTTTGGTAATAAAATTCATGTTAGGTGCTGGGAACGCTCCAGAAGCCCATCTTCTTGTGTAGAATCACCCGTGCCGACCGAAATGAATCGTGAGCGTCCCAGGCAACATGGGTGATGGAGTTGAAGTTACCGCTGAACGCGATGGAAGGATGAGCGTGTTGACTTAGGTTTCCGGGCAGGTCAGAAGTTAGGTTTTTCTCATTTGACCAGCTACTGGAATGATAGTCGACTTTAATATCGGAGGTATTGGGGATTTCGGCCGTAGCGTAAGCCAACACCGTAATATCGGCATTCCAGGGGGTTTTACCTGGCGCCACACTTGGCGAGTTGAAAGTTGAGCCAGTAAAAACGCCAGAAGTAGTCCAATTTGCTCCATTATCTGTACTGCGTTTCCATACCAGACCACTGTTTGAGCGATAGACCAGCATGAGCTCGTTGGTGGCGGGACTGGCGATAACCGGCAGCGGGTCAGAGGTACCGACATTGGTGGCAAGAACCTGGCGGTTGCCCGACGGCCAGGAAGCGCCGCCGTCGGTGCTTTTGTGAAAATAGACGTCGTGGCTGCTGCCGGTGTTCCTTTGCCAGGTGACGAAGACTTTGCCGCCGCGTTCGGCAATGGAGGGAAAGTTGTTGTTGCCGTTGCCACTGCTCAGTTGGTGTGCAGACTGCCAGGAACTCCCTCCCACTATCTTACGGTAGAATATTTCCCCGTTGGACCCAAAAATCAGGTGATAGTTTCCAGAACTATCCCGAACCAGGCGACGCCCGCCATTGTGAGCCGTCGCGTCTGCATTGAGAGATTTTTTAGCCGCCTTTAAAACCGCCTCTTGGGCCTGGATGCGGCCGTAGCCATAGAAGTTATCACGTCCTGAGGCTCCCAAATCCAGAGTAGTCGATGTGATTATTTGCTCAACCTGGCTGCGACTTAAATTTGGATTAACTGATTTAACAAGCCCGGCCAACGCTGCAACCAAGGGCGCAGCGAATGAGGTGCCATCTTCTGAATAATATCCGGAAATGGATGTACTCAGGATATCTTTCCCGGGAGCAGCCACATCGATGAAATCAGCTTCTCCTCCATCACCCGTTTCATAATTATATCCTGTGTGAAAACTGTCATCTTGTTCGGTGGCACTGACGCCGATGACACCCGGATAAGCCGCAGGATAAGGAATGTAAGGGAAAGATTCACAATCAAAACACCACCCTCTACCCAATTGTTGATTTATCGGTCCGTTACCGGTTGACGCCACCACAATGATGCCACTATTTATCGCATTCTCAATTTCATCTCTTACGCTGTTATAGTCCTCAGAACGCACACATTCTTTCGGTGGACAATCTAGAATATTTAGGAATTCTATTCCGGTAAAAAAACTTAAGTTAAGAACATCTATTGGATCATTCCGTGCTTCGAAAATTTTGTTCGCAAGATTTTGCGCACTTGCCTCATCAAAGTCCTCAGCGTTATCCCATTTATATGGAATCATCTTAATATTCCACCCCAAACTGGCAATCCCCTTCGTGTTGTCCGTCGCTGCCGCCACTACACCAGCCACCTGGGTTCCATGGCTTTCCGTAAATTCGGTATCTCCTTTGCCGGCGACAAACTGACTGGTTTGGTCCCTGTTTGTGAAATCCTCATGAGCGCGTTTTACCCCCTTAGGATCGATAATCCCCACAACAATACTGCTGCTGCCCCTGGTAATATCCCATGCAGCAGCAGCATTGACTTTGGTTAAGTTCCACTGGTTAGCGGGATAGTTCGGGTCATCCGGGTCAACCGCCAGGATCACCTGCACGGGCTGATGCGCATATTCTACTTCCGGTAATTGCTCTAATTCCTGAATGAGCGAATCAATTGGCACAAATTGCGAAAACTTCACGGTGAACAGTTGCGACATATCATGCACACTGACCTGTCTTCCAGAGTTTCGATTCACTCGTAAGGTGTCGCCCCAGACCGCGTTTGGAATCTGTTTGCGCAACGTGACGTCCGGATACTTCAGTTGCAATTCGTCGAAAAACCGGGTTATATTTGAAAAAGCTGGATCGATTTGTTCTAAACCGGCTTCCCGGACACCCTTTGGAAGATCCAGGACTCGGATCCGGAACTTGACAGTTAAAGCGTTGGATTTCTTGATCCCATTTTCAAAGATGATCGGGGCTTCGGAATAAAGAATTGTGTCCTCAGCATTCGTAGGCTGGGCTAAGGTAAGGGAACTGCTTATTGATAGTAAGAAAAGAGACAAAACCGTAATCAAAAGAATGTATCCTTGCAAAACAGAGTACGGTTTATCCACATCTGAAGAGAATCTTTCCTTAACATGATAATCTCCTTTGCCTTGATTTTTTGGGCATAATAGGTTAAATTAACAAGCCCTCAGGAAACAGTTATCCCGGTCCGGGATTGCTTCCCGGGTCATTGAAATTCGTTGCCAGCGATTTTCCTGGATACTATGCACTGGGGGCGCTTAATTTGACAAATTCACAATATCGCCATATAGCCATCACCTCCTTTAGTCCGGCTTCTACTGGTTGCTATTTCCCTACCTGAGTAAAGTCATCTTCTGCACCCAGCTGGCCAGGCCAACCTTCAACCGTACCAGGTACAAACCAGTTGACGCATCCTCGCCTTTTTTGTTTTTGCCGTTCCAGGTGAAACGGTAATCTCCCGGCGGCTGATTCTGATTCACCAATACAATGACCTGCCTTCCGAGTAAATCGTAAATAGTCAATTTGACCCGGGAGGGTGAAGAGATTTCGTATGACAGCGTGGTTTCAGCATTAAATGGATTGGGGTAATTCTGAAAGAACTTGAACGAAGTAGGGAGGGAGCTATCACTCTCCGGAATTTTGACGCCGGTGACATTGCCGCCCGTTTCCGTGCCGAGAATGGTATGATTAACACCGATAGCCCAACCTTTATGTTGATTCACAAAATCAACCGAGATGAGCCCTTGACTAGTACCGCTTTTTTGCAAAACCCAGGTCTTGCCACTATCGGATGTCGCAAATATTTTCCCAATGCCACCCACGATCCAGCCATGCTGCATATCAGCAAATGCCATATCCCATCCCCCATGAAACCCACTGAGATAAATCTTCTGCCACTCAACTCCTCCATCGTTGGTATATAAGATGTACTCTTTTTCCGGAAGAATATACCCTATATCTTCATTGAAAAAAAACATGGATCGTAAAGATTTATTGGTGTCAGAAGATTGCTCGCTCCAGTTCAACCCACCGTCATCGGTATGATATATATTACCGATTCTACTCACCGCCCATCCAACTTCCCGATTCACAAAAAAGATATCCCTTATCTGCGCCACCACGCCGGGAGTTTGCTCCACCCAATTGAGGCCGCCATCTTGTGTATGCAATATCCAGCCCTGCTCGCCGACATCACCACCGACTACCCAACCAGTGAGTGGGTCGACAAAATAACTAGCCTGATGCGGGCTGCGTCCGCCCATATCCCGGTTTAGCATAGTCCAGTTAGATCCGCCATCCTCAGTTTTCGCAATAACGCCATTGAAGCCCACCACCCATCCGGTCAACTCATCAAGAAACTTCACATGATTCAACCGGGCATTGGTGTTAATCGATTGCTGCTGCCAATTAACGCCACCGTCTTGACTAAAGAGGATTAACCCACCTGAACCAACAATCCATCCGTTGCTGCCATTAACAAAATCGATACACCAGAACTCAACTTCGGAAACATTTTCAGTCAAATTCTGCCACTGCTCGCCTCCGTCGGTGCTGCGGTAGATTTTATGACGGTCGAGCACAGCCCAGCCATGCCTACCATCAGGGGAAAAAACCAGCTCCTTGCCAACGTAGTTGCTGCTCAATTTGTTTGTCCATGTATCGCCGCCATCCGTGGTCTGAAACAAACCTTCATCACCAGCTACCCAGGCCGTATCCGCATTCACCGCCGAAAGATCAGACAGGTCGCCAATCAGTCCATCACCTTTTACTGTCCAAGTCTGTCCGCCGTCGTTCGTGCGAAACACCTTATTTCCCATCATCAACAACCAACCATCCATCGGGTTTGTAAACAGTATCTCCTGGCTGCTGTATGGTTCAAACGTATCCGTGGTATCGATCATCCAGTTCTGGCCGCCATCTGTTGTTGTGTAAAAGCCATCGCCAACCCCCCAACCTTTATTCAAATCAACAAAAAAAACGCTCTCTAGATCATGATAAAATACGGGGATACTTTGTTGAGTCCAATTTGTCCCACCATCTGTAGTACGCAAGACTGTGCCAAAATCACCAACCGCCCAGCCGGTTTGCGAATCCAGGAAATAAATATCGTTGATTCGCGATACATTTACACTATCAAGTGATTGCTCTTTCCAGGTCTGTCCGCCATCTACGGTATGAACAATAAGAGCATCGCCATCGAAGCTGTCGCCACCCGCCCAACCGTGGTTGACGTCAACGAAAAAAACCGTCTCAAACCAGGCACGAGTCGGGTTCTCTTGAATCTCCCAGTTTTCACCGCCATCTCGGGTGTGCAAGATCATGCCGCCATAGCCTACCAGCCAACCTGTGCTGGCATCCACAAAATACATGTTTCGTAAGGTGTTGCCCTGGGGCAATGGGTTGAGCCATTGCCATCCCTGAGCAAAAATGAGATTGCTGGATAGAATTACCATGAGCGTTATAATTGATTTCATTTTGCTTACCTTTGTGGTTAGTATAAAACATAAGAGTGGTCTCTTTCTCATCGGTGTTGTGCTAAGATTGAAAAAAGAAAAATCCTGGAATCTATTCAATCTTTTTCAAGACTTTTGCTTTATACGAATTTTGATCGGCTGCTGCAGAAAAATGACATGCTCAGAAAGCGCTTAATTGATTCTATTATGGCCTTGCATTACCTCCTTTCATATTTTTTTTTTACTATAGTGAATAGTTATTTTCTTGTTTTCATTTATTAGAGTATAATGGTTTCTTCTATTTAAGACAACATTTTTTGAGTTTCTGCTCAAAATAATTTCTTTTTTTCATATTATTTTGTGCAAAAATTTCCAATTAGTTATCATTCATTTTTAAACTAAAAAATTTATCGCTCTTGAATTCTTAAACAAGTAGTGGTTTGGAGCACGCAGTTGGCAACAGTAGGGCATTTATAAAATTTTCAGGTAAGAAGACACGGATTGTAAAAAAGAGCCGTTATAAGGTTAGACCTCTTGCTTTAAAGATAAAAACCGCCATCTTTTTGGGTTTGTAAATCTTGATCATCTAGTTGGTTGGAATATGCATTGCGAATTTTGTACCAATAAATTTCAATGAACATAAGAAATATTTGAAGCTTTGTTTTTTATACCCGGTATGGTTTTCGAGAGAGAAACAGTAATCTATTTTGATAATTTTGCAAGCAATAGAGGTGTGGAGATTCTCAGTTTTCGAAAGTCAATAATTCAGCGAAATCGGTTATTCCACTGAACGCTGGTTAAAAATGAGTGTTTGAGTGAAAACTCTTTTGGAATTCAAACATCGTTATTTTAGTGCGCAAGGGATTTACTGATAAATGTGTCCGGCCAGTAAAGGATTCCCCTGCGCATCTTATGATTAAGTAATTTCATTCCCTCAATAAAATCAAATTAATATTCCATTTTAGTCCACATGCTTGTGATAAACTTTCGCCACGATCTTCCAGCCGCTTTCAAATTTTAGCAGCGAGAGATAATCGGTGTAAATCAATTGCGATTTTTTGTAAAGCTCGATTTTCACTGCCGCGGAACCACCTGTGACGTCGATGTATTTGAATTCATAGTCCCATTTTTGAGAATTGGGATCAAAATCCTCCTGCGCTTTTCTTTTTTCAATACCGGCGATCCAGGATTTGATGGGGTATTTGCGTAATTCCTCCCCTTGCGCAGAAAAAATCGCAAACTTGCGGTGAAAACCCGTTCGCATGCTTTCGGTGTCCAAATCGTTGAAGGCGCCGTTCAGGTAGGCGGCTTCCACCAGCGAACGCACCTCGTCCACCGCTGTGTCGTTTTCATTTGAAAGTGTGTTGAAAGCCATCGTCACAACACCTGCGATTAGCACCAAAATAAACATAATTAAATTTTTCTTGAACATAACTTGCCTCCTTCTATTCAGGTTTGAATTTTTTATGATAATTCAAATGTTACTAATGACATTTTTTGAGAATTTGCGCAGCCCACCACTCCCTGTACCCAAGAGGCAGCCCTCTCACTTCACCTCACCAGTGTCATGCGTTTGAGCTGGAATTGCTCTCCAACCTGCAGACGGTAAACATACACTCCACTGGCGACCTTCTGCTCCAAATAATCTTCACCGTTCCAGGAAACCCGGTATTCTCCAGCGGCCTGCGGTACATCCACCAGCGTAACGATTTCCTGGCCCTTCAAATTAAACACTTTGAGCTGCACGCGCTGCGGAGTTGAATGGCTCAGGCGGTAAAAAATCGTGGTGGCAGGATTGAATGGGTTGGGATAGTTCTGCGCCAGCATAAATTCGTCTGGCGTGGGATTTTCAGTGACCGGTATAGCAACACTGGTTAAAGTGCCATCGAAAAAGTCCATTACGGATTGCATGATCTGGTCTCGTGTTGTTTCCGGATAAACGGTTTCAAAAGGGAAACCCAGGTACACAAGCTTTCCTGATAATGTGCCATCGCCAAAAGTACCTTCATATTGAATGCCCGCGCCGCCACTACTCGCAACGTTGAAGCCATCGTAGGTTAAATTTAATAGAGCGCCCTCCACTGGTCTGATGCCGTCAGGAAAATCGACGTTGTAGGTGCCGTGCAAGCCGTTGTCGAAAGTGGCTGCCAGAATATCCGCGAAGATGCCTGCAGGGGTACCTGAAGCAGAGTGTGTACCGACTTTATCCTGTACATATTCCGCCTTCAAGTAAGTGTGGTAAAAACTTTTATCTGCAGAGCTGCCTTTTTCCACCAGGTCGTAACCAATTTCAGAGCCAGAGACAAAAAGTTTACCGCCGTGCTCGAGATAGTCCGCAACCAAGGATTGTTCGGTGGCGCTAAAGCTCTCGTCGGCCGTGCCCTCTTCCCCGGATATCCACAGCACCATCGAATAATTGCTCAACGGCACCATCCGGTTCTGAATCGCTTCATTGGAACAGGAATCAAACGCGTAACCGGTCCGCACCACGGACGGGGCAAAGCGCTTGATAAAATCGAAAGTGTTGACGGTGCCGTTGGTGCGATCAAAACCGTTGACGATTAAAATTTCCACCGGGGCCGTACTGGGCCGCACCGCCAGGACTTCGGTGGCGTTGCTTTCGCCGTTACCGTTTACCGCTGATAATTTGAAATAGTAAGTGGTGTCCTGCGACAGATTGGTCAAGGTGATGACTTCGTTTGGGAACGTCCGTTCGCGGTCGAATTGGCTGCCATCCCGGCTTTGGTAAATCTTGTAAGCTGTGGCGCCAGCGGCCGGCTGACTGACGATTTGTACGGTGGCGTTGCCGGCGTTTAAAATCTGCAGTGCCACCGGTTTCAGCGGGGCGGCTGTGGAGCCGAACGCGTCCGCCAACGCGCTTTGCAGCTCCGGCCGCTGGCCGTCGTAGCCCAGCGCCCAGATGGCGATGCCCTTCAGAGCTTCCGCATTCGCCAGCTCAAACTTTTTAGCCAGACTCAAGCTGTCGTCGTACCAGCCCTGGTGCCACTGACCGTTGTCCTGATACCGGTACCAGGGGGTCTGGGATACGCTGTCCCACAACCGGCCGTAATTCATGGCGTTGGGATAGGCTTCGCTGTAAAAAATGGAATTGCCTCTGCCGGTGGTCTGCGATTCTTTGGCGCTGCTTTTGGTGGGCCATTCAAATCCAAAAAAAGGCACGCTCAGGATCAGTTTGGAAGTGCTGTACAGGGTTTCGCCGAGATACTCGTTCACGGTGCGGGTGACGTTGTAGGTGCCGCCCGCCAGGGGCGCGGTGGGGCCGGCCGTGGGACCGGTACTCCAGTGAAAATCGTAGCCCTGCATCACCAGGCCGTCGGTGATCTGTGCCAGCTCAAAGTAGTTGTAATTGTCGCGCCAATCCACCGCCGGCGTGAAAATGGTGACATAGGAGCCGGGGATTTCCGTGTGAAAGCGCTCGGTCAGCTCCGACATAAAAGCCGTGAGGTTGGCTTCATTCCCGCGTGGGATGCCCTCGAAATCGATGGTGACACCGTCGGCGTTGGCGTTTTTGACCTGAGACAATAAATTAGAAATGAGGTGTGTTCTGCGGCTGGCGTCGCTGAGCAGCGACTCCAGTTGCGGAGGAACAAAAAGGATGACGGTCAACACCACCCGCACGCCTTTGCTGTGCGCCAGGTTGATCAAGCCGGCGGCCGGCCAGTGGTGCCGGTTCACGATGTTGCCGTGCTCGTTGATATCCACGCCAAAATAGGCGATGGTGGTTAAAAGATCGTAATTTAAATTGGGATAATTGTTGTACATCCAGTACGGTAGGTAACCAAAGATCTCTTTGTCCGGCGCCGCGCTTCTTGCCACCAAGTCCATGGGAGGGCCTGTAAATTTGGCAATGGTTTCCTCCAGCGGCTGCTCTTTGTGCTGCTGCCATTCTATTTGATGGATGCTGATGAATTGATTTTCTTGCGGCGCCGGTTTGCCGGCATTTTTCGTTTGCAAGGCAAAGCCCGGCTGCGTGTTTGCAAAAATCAGAAGAATGATCGATAAAGTCTGTTGTCTCATTGAATATTTTCCTTAGGTATCTCGGCTGCCATTTTATTTTAGTATCAACATTTTGTGTGTTTTCTGAAACAGAATTTCGTTTGATGAATTCACCGATTTCGCCTGAAAGCGCAGAAAATAGACCCCGCTGGTGACAGACTGACCGCGGTCATCCACACCGTTCCAGGAACGGCGGAAAACGCCCGCAGTCATCACGCCCGCTGAGAGCGTCCGCACTTTCTGTCCCAGGAGATTTAAAATGGACAGATTCACCCGTGCCGTTTGCGGCAGTTGAAATTCAACAGTGGTTTCAGGATTAAATGGATTGGGATAATTTTGCAGCAGTGAAAACTCCCTGGGCGGTGTGCTGGTTTCAGTGGACACCACCGAGGTGACATTGAAAAAGAAATCCAAAACCCGCCGCATGAATTCCACCCGAGCCTCTTTGCCGGAAATGATTTCAAACGGGAATGCCACATAAACCAATTTAGCCGTGGTAGCGCCGCTGCCAAACCTTCCCTGAAATTGAAGGCCGGCGATTCGGGAATCTCCGTAGGTCAGGTTGGTGACGACCTTTTCGTCAGCCGGTTCGACGACGTGGGTGGAATCTTCTGAATAAAGGCTGTCGCTGAGGGTGAGGTTCAGTCCCTCAAAAATGCCTCCAGGTGTGCCGTTAAGACGTCCTGGATTTGAAATTTTCGCCACAAAATTCGCTTTCAAGTACTGGTTCAAAAACTGTTCATCGACCGTGGTGGTGCCATACGCGCCGCTGTCCTGGTCCAGATCCCAGGCAATTTCCGAACCGCTCACAAACAGGCAGCCGCCGTTTTCCAAATAATTTTTTACTAAAGCCTGTTCATTCTGGCTGAAGGTTTCATCGCTTGAAGATTCATCGCTCAAAATCCAGAAGACGGCTTTGTAGTCGTTTAAATCGATGGCGCCGTCCTCCACGGCGTCATTAGTGGCGGCGTCGAAACTGTAACCGTTGGCGATGATGGCGCGGCCGTGCACAAAAACGAACGGATGTCCGGGCTCGTTCCAGCTTGCGCCCAGGGCGCGGTCAAAGCCGTCCACGATCAGCACCTTGTCGATAAAAGGACCGTTGCTCAGGCCGAACACGTCGGAGGCCGCGCTTTCATTGGGCACCGGCGCTTTGTCCACTGCGGTCAGACGAAAATAGACGTCCCGATTCAGCACCTGAGTGATGGCCGTGTCGTTCACTGCCGCGGTCATGACGTTCTCGTCCCGAAACAGCGACCAGCGCAAATTGTCGAAGCTGAAATAGAGCCGGTAGCCCAACAGATCGGAGTCAGCATTCGGGAACCAGCTTAAAGTCAGGTCGTTTCCTCTTTCTTTGGTGTATTTAAAAATCGGCTGCGCCGGCGGCGTCAGGTCGGCCTCGGTGGTGACCACCGTCGCGTAGGCCGTGTCCGCATGCCCACGGGTGTCTTCGGCAAACGCCATCACCACATATTCGCCTTTGGGGATGGCGGTGGTGTTCCAGAAATTGTCCCGGCTGACGTCGTTGGTTACCTGGTACACGTGGCTGGAGAGGGTGGAGAGCGCTTTGAAAAAGACGATGTTCACGTAAGCGTTGTTGGGCTTGCGGTCGAATTGAAAGCGCACGCCGTTGTTGGGCGGCTCGAACACCACGGTCTGGCGGTCTGCCGACAGAATTTTATACCCCACTTTGTAAGCACCGTTGTTTCGCCGACAGATACCGCTGCCAGGCGGGCCGTGCTCTTCTTTCACCTTGACGATGATGTCCACCAGCCCGCTCACTTCGTTGGAGGGAAACTGCACGTTGGAGTTGTTCTGATAAAAGCGAATGTACTGGATTCTGGGCGGGCAATCGTCCACGAACGGCGTCAAACCGCTGCCGATCAAACTGCTGTTTTTTTCAGCTCCCGGATTGCCGTTGATAAAATGCACGTGCCCCTGTCCCGGTAGAATGGTGCCCACAATGGTTTTTGAAGCAAAAACCGAATCCCCGATGGCAAGCGCTGGATTGGGCTTTATATGCACGTAAGCCATGTCCTGGACCCGTACATAAGCGGCGGACCCGGTCGTAACAAAACGGGTGACCACGCCATCTTTCACCGAATAGACCGGCGAGCCGTCTGCTTTTGGAATATCTGTACCGCTGTGAAAATGATCCGAACTTCCGGTGTCGCGGTATTCGGCAAAGGCGCCTGAAACTTCGTGTGGCTGATTCACATCGTCTATGGGCCAGGGAAATTGCGTTTGCGCCAGCAGGTAATCGGCAGAAAAAACTACCATAAATAATGAAAAGATTTTCAGGGTCATCGGTGGGCTTCAAAAAGGTAGTAGGAATTTTTAAATCCGATAGCGAGCGCACGGGCGTCGTCGGAGAGGGTAAGCGCGGATGTGGCGAATTCTTCACCCGCAAAGGAAATTTCCTGAACCATCGTTCCGGTGCGGCTGTAAACCCGCAGCCGCGGCTCGGAAAAGACAAAGGTGTTCGCTTTGAAATGGCTTTTGGCGATCAGGGCGATGGCAAAATCAGCCGCATTCGACAGCGCCACCGCCGTGAGCCGGCCGTGCTGTCTGTTCAGATTTTGCGTCCAGAGAGTTTGCCCGCTGGCCAGCTCCAGCATTTCAACAGCGTGGTTGTCGGCTAAAATAAGATATTTTGAATCGGGAGAAAAAGCCGCCATTATGAACAAAATTTTCGCTTCCCCGATTCGCTGCCCGGCGCCGTCGAACAGCAGGGTGCGTTTTTTGATGTTTGCCGGGTCATCGGAATTGTAACAGCCCACGGCTGTAAATTTTCCGTCCGTAGAAAGGGCGGTCAGTGCCGTCCGGTTTTCAGGCAGAATGCTGCGCCACAGCCGTTCGCCGTTTGCACGGAACAGGAACACCTGCGCTTCCTGCACGGTTGCTGCATTTTCACTGCCTGGCACCGAGCTGCGATTCGAGGCGGCCACGGTGAGCGCGGAACCGTCCGCGCTCAAAGCTAAGTGCTGGCTGCGCTCTAAATCGTATTCAGCTTGCGGGAATAAAGTGACTTCTTGCGTGAGCCTGCCGCGGTTATTGTAAAACCAGAGCTTGCCGGT
>JBHHXN010000091.1:0-20302 GCA_046757025.1 bacterium | reverse complement strand
TTGCGATTTCCAGTTTTACTATTGATGACGACACCAACGATTTTGGCGACGATGATAGCAACGGCGATGGCGATAAGATAATTGAGCAGGGTGAGACCATCCGGTTACCTGTGGTGTTGGTCAATAACGGTACCGCACCTGCCCTGGATGTTATGGCCACTTTGCGTACAAATCATGCTGACATTACGATTATCGATTCTACGGAGTCTTATGAGAGTATCGGCGATGGCAAAACTAAAAGCCCTGTTGGTTTTGGCAGCGGTTTTGAATTTCAAGTTGCTAATGCGGCTATCAGCGGAGAAGTGAGTTTTGAAGTTGAGATTAACACCGGCAATGCCGGCACTTTTACCGAGACGCTGCAGGTTTCGATTGTCGGCGGCGGTACCGTGGGTCCCATTGCGATTTCCAGTTTTACTATTGATGACGACACCAACGATTTTGGCGACGATGAGAGTAACGGAGATGGCGATAAAATCATCGAACCAGGAGAGACCATCCGTCTGCCGGTCGTGTTAGTCAATGACGGAACAGCCCCGGCTCTGGATGTTATGGCTACTCTACGCACTAATCAATCAGACATTACGATGATCGATTCTACGGAATCTTATGAAAGTATCGGCGATGGTAAAACCAAAAGCGCCGTTGGCTTTGGCAGCGGCTTTGAATTTCAAGTTGCCAATGCTGCCGATACTGGAAATGTTACTTTTGATTTGGAAATCACTACGAGCAATGGCGGTATTTTTAATGATACCTTGTCAATTTTTATTGCAAGTGGCGGTATAGTAGGACCAATTGAAATTGCCAGCTTTACAATTGACGATGATACGGATGACTTTGGCGACGATGACAGCAACGGCGATGACGATGGCGTGATCGAACAAGGCGAAACCATCCGTTTGCCGATCGTTTTGGTGAATAACGGTACCGCTTCGGCACTGGATGTGACAGCCACATTAAGTACGACTCACCCGGATATAATTCTGAAAGATTCAACTGAATCGTATGAAAGCATTGGTGAGGGAAATTCCAAAAGCCCATCTGGTTTTCGCGGCGGCTTTGAATTTGAAGTGGCAAATGAAACTGAAAGCAGTAGAGCATTTTTTGATTTGGAGATTCAAACCAGCAATGGCGGCGCCTTCTCAGATACACTTTCTGTCGCTATCAAGGGGGGAGGAATCGTCGGACCCATTGCGGTTGCAACTTTCTCAATTGATGATGACACCGATAATTTTGGAGATGACAAGAGTGACGGCGATGGCGATGGTGTAATCGAACAGGGGGAGACCATTCGCCTGCCTGTACTGTTGATAAACAACGGTACCGCGCCAGCCTTGAATGTAAAAGCTACGCTTCAATCCAATGATCCAAATGTCGCTTTTATCGATTCAACGGAGTTGTATGAAAGCATCGGGGATGGCCAGTCCAAAAAACCAGAGGCTTTTGCCAATAGCGGTGGGTTTGAATTCAAAATTGCCAGCATAGCAGAAAACGGCGAAATCCATTTTGATCTCAGGATAACAACAAAAGATAATATTGTTTTTTCAGATCAAATCACGTTGATGATCGGCCAACCTTCCGATTTATCGCCACCGAGAATCAGTTTTAATTCACCTCTGGCAAAGATCCCTGCTCCGATCAATAATTTCAACATTTCTGTGAATTTCTCAGATGGTTTGAATGGCTCAGGTTTAAACTTAACCACGATTCAGATTATCAATGATCGGGATATTCAAAGAACGAAAGGAGGTTCGCCAATCAAGGCTGGGGAAAATCTTGCACAATATTTTAGTGTAACTGAAACCGAAGCGACTTTTTTGGTACCGGATAGTTTGGAATTTCCCATCGGAAAAAATACCCTTCGAGCAACAATACGGGATCGCGTTGGTAATACTTCTGAACCTGCCGCCGTTACTTTTTTTGTGGATATCTTTGGGGTGACTTCACTTGTGTCTGGAGATTTTGTGAATAGTTCACCAGTGGCCGTTTCTGGTTTCGCCATTTCGCCTTTTGTTCAGCGTGTGGAAGTCAATGGCTCGGATACTCCGATTATCAATAATTCTTTTAGCAGCAATGTGGCTCTAAATCAGGGCCAAAATGAAATTTATGTCAGTGCCTTCGACTCTCAAAATAGCACTGTAAGGGCTGATACAATTTTAGTGTTTTTAGATACCAATGCTCCGGTTTTGAATATCACTTCGCCTGTGTTTAATCAAATATTTAACTACTCACCCATTGCAGTTCGAGGTACCGTGACGGATGAAAATCAAGTAGCAGTTTACGTAAATGAACAGCCGGTAGATTTGGAGAATGGCGCATTCGAGGTGGAAGTAGACATTGATGAAGGTGAAAATATGGTTGTGGTGAAAGCTGTTGATAACGCGGGCAATGTACTCAGTGTGCCGCTGAAAGTATTTGGAAGAGCACCGGATTCTCCGGCCGGTAGATTGCGCCTCTTTTTAAAAGAACAGCCGGTTTTGAGTCAACTGCCTTTACCGCCTTACTCACCGGGGACAACGGGCGGCGACTGGGATGTGCCCACAACCCGCTGGGCTTATCGGTTAAACGGAGATATCAGCGGCGATACTTACAAATTTAGCTTGCTTGTTGGCTGCCTGGGTCTGGGTACCGCAGAAATGGTGGCAACGTTAGCTCTCCGCCACAACGGTGAAGACTTCGTTCTGGCAACTTCCGATACCATAATTGGCCAGATAGCCGGGTTTATTCCCAGCGGCCCATTCTTGTATTATTTTTCCCCGCAGAGACGAACTCAAACAATCAAAGGTATTGACGCGGCAGCGGTTGCAGGCGACTCACTCATATTCACAGTCAGGCAGATCGGGGGTAACCGTATTGGCGAAGTCTGGCAGGGCGAAGCTGGTGGGGGCTTCAGCTATATTGAGATTCCCGACATAGCCGTTTCCGTTTCTAACCGAAAAGCGAATATACCGGATAAATTTGATCTGGCGCAAAATTATCCTAATCCTTTTAATCCGGAGACAACCATTAAATATCAAATTCCCAAGGCCGAAAATGTGAAATTAGAAATTTACAACATTATTGGCCAAAAGGTAGCGACGTTGGTGGACAAAAAACAACCGGCTGGATTTTATTCTTATACTTGGGATAGTAAAAATGATGCCGGTATTCAAGTTGCCAGCGGAATTTATCTCTACCGATTGCAGGCGGGTGAATTTGTTAAGACGCATAAATTGACTTTGCTGCGTTAATGTAGAATTGTGCAGGCCTCGGCAAAACAAGTCAGGGGGGATGCTTTAATTCTAAGCATTGCTTGCCGGGGCCAGTTTAATGAAAAAAATCCCACACATTAGTCTGCCCCTGTTAAGTCGGATCAAAAAAGTGTTATTTTTTTGCAAGACTTACTAAACCAAAACAATAATAATAACAATAACAAAAGACATTTGGAAATAAGGTTTAACGAGGAGGCAGCAAAATGAAATCAAAATTGATTTTTCTGTTGTTCTGGCTTGTCATGACCGGTGTTTCTACTCAAGCACAACCACCGGCGCAATCAACTCAGAAAACGAGTAATTCTGCTCTCTATTTTTCAATCGGGTCGCTGCAAGGCGGGTCCTATTCTGGCACAATGGAGGGCATACCTTTTCGATTGTATTATCCTGCCCATGCCGAAATACTGGTACTGGGGTTGTCTGGCCAGTTGTCCCAATCTGGTTGGCTGCACGGTTTTTTCAATCTCGGCGCACTGCTCAGAGACATCTATGTGGATATCGGTTCGGGTTCACAACACTTCACCGATCAGCTCAATGTCGCAACCATGTACTTGGACGTTGGCCTCTCAATCTATCCGTTGAAATGGATGCAGCCGGACTCCCGATTTCAACCATTTTTACTGGCCAGCGTCGGTACCAACATCGTTGCGGATGATTGGGGCGTCATTCTTTTACTGGGGCTGTCCGGCGACTCTTCGAATACGTCATCAAATAGTTGGTTAGCCGACCGCATCGATTTCGATCTCATGTTGAGCTACGGCGGCGGCATGGACTATTATTTTACGAAAAATACCGGCATCAGACTCTCAGTCCGAAAACTCAGACTGAATTTGCCCGACGACGATGCCTTTTTCAATCCAACCGAATTTAATTTAGGCGTGATCGGTAGATTTTGAAAATAGCCGTTTTAGGTTTTGATCAAGCAACCAGCCTACACCAAAAAAGGAGAGCGATAATGAAAACCACCCGCATAAAAAACCGCGTCATTTTGCTTGGCGTCATCACAAGTCTGTTTGTGGTCAGTTTGTTCGTAACCTGTGCCAAAAAAGATAAACCGAAACTCGTCGGTTGTACCAGTTGGGAGTACAAAGGTGTTCTTTATGACAGCCGAGGTGCATTCGATGAATGTATCCCTGGACTGGTTGATTTTGACGATGTCAGCTTCCGTATTACCTGCGGGGCAAACGAGTGTATTCAAAGAGTGGAAGTCGAGTCCGGAGGTACGAATCAGACGATTTTGCAGCCGTGATTTTCAAGCCATCCATTATTTGAAACCGGCCTTCTTCGAGCGGGTCGGTTTCAATAAATTGTCAAGTGCAAGTTACAATTTTTCTGGAGGAATACCATGGAACGAGTGAGATTGATTGCGATCCTGGCCGGGTTGATTTTCGTCAATCCAAACTATGCCGGGGAAAAGAAAAAGTTGAACTTATCTACCGAAGCCATTCAAAACTTACAGTCGAAAGGATTTAAATTTACGGGTATGCACCGCTCCATTCCACCGCTTAACCGAAATAAAGATGAGAAAAAGCCCGAATCGGACTTCGTCAGAATTGACGTGAGTTTGGATTTGAGTCGAACCGATATCCAACCCGTTTACATGGGTTCCTCATTCAAACCTAAAACGACTGGACAGGCGATCAGCGATACCATTCTGGTGGAAGATTTTGAAGGGGCGTTTCCGGGCACAGCCTGGCAGCTTTCCGGCAATCCCACCTGGGGCAAGACCGATTATCAAAAACGTTGGAATTCCCAGTATTCGGTGTGGTGTGCAGCGGGCGGCGACAGCGCAAAAATACCGGGCGCATCCTACCCCAACAATTTACAAGCGATGATGGTTTACGGCCCATTCGATTTGAGCGATGTGAATTATGGGGAGCTGAATTTTTGGTTTTGGTTAGACGCGGAACGTGAAAAAGATTGGTTTTATTACATGGTTTCAACTGATGGTAACAATTTTTCAGGTGTTGGAGTCAGCGGTCAAACCGGCTTCTGGAGTGGTTCCTGGACTCAGGATTTTTTACCGCTTACGAATGTACCGGGCGCTGGAGATGTGACTGGCCAATCGCAAGTCTGGCTGGCATTTCTGTTTGAAAGCGACAGCTCCGCTTCTTCTGACAAAGGGGTGTTGGTGGACGATATCGTTTTGACAAAACGAAAATATGATGGCACAGTGGTGGCCGGTGCGGTTTCCGGCACCTGGACGCCAGAAAAAAATCCGTACATTGTTCCACTCAATGTAGGAGTCGTGAAAGAGGATTCACTTGTGATTGAACCAGGAGTAGAAGTTCGATTTGAAGAAAAAGTGGAGTTTGTAGTTCTGGGTTTACTCAAGGCGGTGGGCACGCCGACGGATTCCATTCTATTTACATCAAATCTGGCAAATCCTTCTCCAGGCGATTGGATGGGGTTGGGCTTTTATTCATCCATTTCAGAGGGGACAACCGTACAATTTTCGCGCATTCAGTATGGCGGCGGCGGCGGAAGTTTTAATGGCGGTATTTTCACCGATAGCGGCAAACTGCTGCTCAAACACAATTTGATCACCTTAAATAAAGGAGCCGGCATTTTTTGTGGAGCCGGTAATTCCATTATTGAAAATAGCATCATCGAAAATACCACGGGCGTTTCCACCTATTTAGCGTCTCCTCTGGTAAAAAGAAATTTGATTAAAAATAACCGAACGGGAGTTTCTGTGTCTTTGTCGGTTTCACCCCTGATCATTGAAAATGAAATCGTTGACAATACGCAAATGGGTGTCAGCTCCAATACAACCGATGTGATCGTGGTCAAAAACATCATCGCCCGAAACGGCTCAGACGGAGTTTCAGCGGGCGGCGGAGCCTATTATATTCCTTCTTACGTGCAAATATCAGGTAACCAAATTTTCGATAATGGCGGTGACGGTATCAGTTTAGGTGGTCTGGTTGCCAGCGCCAGAATCTCAACCAACCTGATTGAAGGAAACGAATTGACCGGAATTGATTTTGCCAGGATATCTGGAATTTACGAAAATCCCGGCATCGAAATCGTTAACAATACGATTGTAAAAAATGATAGCACCGGCATCTATTGTGGCAACAAACTTTTGACCAGATCAAAATTTATCAATAATATTATTTATGCCAACCGTAAAAGCGGAATCTATGCGCAAAATGCCCGATTTTTTTCTATTCGGTTTAACAACGTTTCTCATAACCATCCCGACTTCAACCTGTCCACATCAGATTCATTGGGAATATTTACCTACCAAAATTCGAATGGAGTTTCTTCGGATAAATATTTCAATATTTCAGAGGATCCGCTCTTTGTTGATAAAAACAACCGCGACTTTCATTTGCAAAATACCTCACCGTGCGTCAATGCTGGAAATCCAAATGTGTTCTTCCATGATTTCGACGGTTCGATAAACGACCTGGGATTTTATGGCGGTGGTTTATTCAACATCCGTTTTTCTGAATATCATTTCGGTAGAGTCGCACAGGGAAGTTCCAGAGAAACCTATTTGCGCATCGAAAACTATCGCGATAGCCCCGTTGCTTTATATGATTTTCAGATAGATGAAGCCAGAAGTTTTTCGGTTGCACAAAATGACACCCTTAAAATCGAGCCATATCAATCAGAAAATGTGAAAATCACCTTTACGCCTCAAGGTGTTGCTAAATACCGAACTGAATTAATGATAAACAGTAATGATTTCAACGGTACGGACCTGGCGGAGATAACGCTTCAGGGCGAAGGGATTAATGGTACGGACGCAAAAGGCACGGTTAGTGGGGTCTGGAGGAAATCGGGCAGCCCTTATATCTTGTCAGGGTCTGTGACAATTCCTGAAGGGAAAAAATTAAAGATTGAACCAGGTGTCGAAATTCGCTTTGACGGAGCATTTACATTTGGAGGCCGTGGAACTCTTGAAGCCATTGGCACAAAAAATGATTCTATAATATTTACACGCCATCGAAATGCTGCAAATTCAGAAGGTTTTGGAATTCGTTTTTCGCCAAGTTCGACTTCGCCTGACACCAGTAAACTCATTTATTGTGTTATCGAAAAGATGCAAAAAATTTATGATGTGTTTGGCAGAGTCGATATGCATGCCATCTATTTATGGAAATCTTCACCAGTTCTCATTGCTAATTCGAGAATTTCAAACAATGCCGGACCAACATTGTGTGGGGATAAGTCCACACTGATTATAAAAAATAGTGTCATTTCAAATAACGCCGAAGATGCCATCTGTTTTAAGAGCACTACTGGAGAGGTAAGCGGATGTACTATTATCAATAATGGAGGTATAGGTCTTGATTGTAGGAAAGGTGGTTTCACTTCTAAGAAGACAAAAATCGCAATCAAAAACAATTTTATAAAAGGAAATCAAAACGGCGGCATTTCTTTGTCCTCCACAAATGCCGAGATTTTCAACAACATCATCACGGAGAATTCGGCATCAAAGGGCGCCGGTATCTATTTTGCCAGCGACACCCTGCGCCTGATCAACAACACCATTTACAAAAACTCAGCTCAAAATAGCGGAGGTGGATTGTACAAGAGTAGAAATCCACTGATTGCCGAAAACAATATTTTTTGGGGAAATGAGGCGCGGTATGGCCCGCAAGTTTATTCAAGTTATTCCAGTACGACTGCCCTCAATTACAGCCTGGTACAAGGAGGTTATGATGGGGTCGGCAACATCGCCGCGCCACCGCATTTCCTCGATCCGGAAAACGACCTTTTCCATTTGCAGTCAAATTCTCCGGCCATCGACGCTGGCAACCCGGCGGTGAGCTACAATGATGTGGAAGATCCCAATCGCGTTGGGTTCGCTCTGGCGCCATCCCAGGGAACGATTCGCAACGACATGGGCGCTTTTGGCGGTCCCGGCGTTGCGGGCAATTTTATCAATCACGCGCCGCAGGAATTCAGCCTGCTTTCGCCTGCGGATGGAGATACCATCGATACGTTGCTGCCAACGTTTATTTGGAATCAAGCCCTCGATTCGGACCCGAATGAGCGCCTGCTTTACTCACTACAAATCGATAGTGATCAGCCCTTTGCCGAGCCGATCAACTACTCTGGACTTGCAGATACCACCTATACACTTACTGAAGGATTAGCCGAAGGCGCCACCTATTATTGGAAAGTCACATCCACCGATGCCTTTGGGTTGCAAGCTCAGAGCACTGAAATCTTTCGCTTTACCATCCCACTGGGGACCGCGGTTGCAGAATCCATCCAACTGCCCACACATTTTGATTTATCGCAGAACTACCCGAACCCGTTTAACCCACAAACCACCATCAAATATCAACTGCCCAAAGCTGCGGAAGTGAAACTCACCATCTACAACCTGCTTGGCCAGCGGGTGGCGACGCTGGTGGACAAACAAATGCCTGAGGGCTTTTACTCGGTGCAGTGGGATGGCAAAGATGATGCTGGCAGAAGTGTGGCAAGCGGAATTTACGTGTATGCCTTGAGGGCGGGAGATTTTGCTCAGGCACGGAAGATGATTTTGACCAGATGATTTTGATCGAGACTGTCGGTCAGTAAAAATGAAAAAGACTCCAGTCTTTCCAACTAAGAGTGAGGGCTTGCTCAGCAGGAAAAAGACTTGATCCTTGTCTATTGAAATGAAATTGTCTCACTCGAAATCAATCTACTTTGTCATTATACGCATTAATCAAAGGAGATGTCTCATGAGAAGAATGATAAACACCCTGACGTTGGTACTGGCTCTTTGTCTCAGCTTAAAAGCCCAGGAAAGACAGATTAGCCAGAAACCACTTGTCGTTGAAGTGACAGATGATGATATCAATTCTTTAAATGCGATGAACGCTAACGTTATTGGGGCTTGGAGTGATCCGGCTGAAGTTAAAATCCCGAATCAAAAATACCTACAACAATCCGGAGATGGATGGATTAGTCTGAGCCCGCCCGTTATTGGCGAGGCGCTTAACGACGTCCATACCTTCAGTGCAAATACCGCCGTCATTATTGGCAATCGCGGCGCGATCTATAAAACCACAGATCAGGGCAATAACTGGATTAAAATCGAATCGGGGACGACCCGTGACCTGAACGGCATGTTCTTCCTGGATGCAAGCCGAGGGTGGATTGTGGGAGACAGTGGTACTATCCTGAAAACGACTAATGGTGGGGAATCTTGGCAATTTATTGATACGAACCTCTATTCGTTGAAAGATGTCTATTTCACAGACGCTACGACCGGCTATGCCATTTCCAGCAGTCGAATTTACAAAACCACGGATGCTGGTGAAAACTGGGTTGAAAAATTCAAAGCACCCGAGGTAACCTATTTTTTCGAGTCAATAGCATTTAGTGATGCAAATACAGGAATTGCGGTTGGCAGCCTGAGCAAAATGTACCGAACGACAGATGCCGGCGAGAACTGGGAGTTAGTCGAAACAGGCAGTACTGTGTGGAAATATGATGTACAATTTATCGATGCCATGAATGGATGGATGGCAGGCCTGCAAGCCACTCGAATAAGGATTGAGGTCGGCTGGTTAGGTACTAACATCGATATCGACAATCCCCGCTATACTCTATGGAAAACGGCAGATGGTGGCGCGACCTGGACACAGTTGAATTTTGCCTATTCAGGTAGATTTTATGGCGTTTATTTTCATGATGCGACCAATGGCTGGGCCGTCGGCACCAATGGCGCGGTCTTTCATACGGAAGATGGCGGAAGCAATTGGAGCGCAACCCGTTCTGTACACAACATGTATGCTGTCCATTTCTCAGACGCCCATGCTGGCTGGGCCGTCGGACTGGATGGTACTATCCTCCAGACAAATAACGCTGGGAACCTGTGGATATTGCAGTCTGGAAACGGCACGACCAGCAATCTAAACACGGTTCATTTCAATGACTCACAAACAGGCTGGGCGGCTGGTTACAGAGGAAAGATGCTGCACACCACCAATGGCGGAGAGCTCTGGTTTGAGCAGTCTTTCGGAACATACTCAGATTTAGAATCCATTTTTTTTGTTAATGACCAAAAGGGATACGCGGTCTTTGGGTGGTATCCATATATACGATATACTATCGATGGTGGCATCAACTGGAAGAATCTCTCTGGGCCACCGCCTTCTTTTCAGGGCTTAAATTGCGTGTATTTTGTCGATGATCAAAACGGCTGGATTGTTGGGAAGAACGGGAAAATAATGCACACAACAAATGCTGGCACATCCTGGGGAAATTGGAGCAGTCAGACCAGCGGTACAAACACAGAGCTTAATTCAGTCTATTTTGTCAATCCTTTAACTGGCTGGGCTGTTGGCGAAAAGGGCACAATTATTCATACAGTCGATGGTGGAATTACGTGGACGCCGCAGGAGGCTGAAATAACAGACTGGGAAAATTTAAAATCTGTCTATTTTATTGATTCAATGCACGGTTTTGCTGTGGGAGCTTCCAGCGGGATGCTTCAGACTGTCGACGGGGGAGCAAACTGGAAACCAAACAAGATCGTGGACAACAGATTGTACAGCGTCTATTTTGCTGATGAACAAACAGGCTGGGCTGCTGGCTACAAAGGCACAATCTTAAAGACGACTGACGCAGGAAATACCTGGGGATTACAAAAGAGCGGTACAACCGAATCACTTCAATCTGTTCATTTTGTGGATACTCAAAACGGCTACGTTGTTGGTGAAAAAGGCACGATAATAAAAACTACTACGGGTGGCGGGCTCACCTTATACCCACCCATACTCTCATCACCTTTGGAGGGTGCAACAGAGCTTTCGACAGGCCCGACTTTAAGCTGGAACGCCGCCAGCGGCGCAACATCATACAGATTGCAAGTCTCAACAAGTCCGACTTTCTCACAGACAGTAGTCGACCAGAGTGGGATCACAGGGACTTCTTACCAGATCGCCGAGCTTGAGAACAGTACACAATACTACTGGCGGGTCAGCGCCATGTATTTTGAAGGTGAAAGCAACTGGTCGAATGTCTGGAGCTTTACGACCATAATTGTACCGCCGCCGGCGCCACTGCTTTCCTCGCCCTCTAATGACGCCGATAACCAGCTAACAACTTTGCGTTTGAGATGGCAATATGTACCAGGAGCAATAAGATATCATTTGCAAGTGGCAACGGATGCCTTATTCACAACTACCGTCTATGATGATTCCAGCGTTACCAGTTCATCAAAAAAAGTGGATTCTCTTGATATTAACACTGCCTATTACTGGCGTGTCAGAGCCCTAAACGCTTTTGTGTACGGCTCATGGTCGAACGTTTGGAGCTTCACGACTATTTCTGCAGCGCCAACTGCGCCGATGCTTTCTCGGCCATCCAATGGCGCGGCCAACCAGAAAACAACTGTTTATCTGAGTTGGCATTCTACGACTGGAACAGAGAGTTATCGCCTCCAGTTGGCTGTAGACTCACTCTTCACAAGCGTGGTTTTCGATGATTCCAGCATGACCTATTCCAGTAAACGTGTGGAAGCTTTAACTGCTAACACTACCTATTTCTGGCGAGTGAGAGCGAAAAATATCATTGGCGCCAGTCCATGGTCAAGTGTGTGGACATTCTCAACGATTTCAGGTGCACCACCTGCGCCGTCACTTTCCTGGCCCATTGATGGCGCCGTCAACCAGCCAACTAGTCTTTATCTTAATTGGGAAGATTCGGAGGGAGCGGAATCCTATCGCCTCCAGTTGGCTGTAGACTCACTCTTCACAACCTTGGTTTTCGATGATTCCAGTATGAGCTATTCCAGCAAACGTGTGGAAGCCTTGGCCGCTAATACCACTTATTACTGGCGAGTGAGAGCGAAAAATATCATTGGCGCCAGCCCATGGTCAAGTGTGTGGAGATTCTCAACGATTTCAGGCGCCCCGCCTGCGCCGTCACTTTCCTGGCCCATTGATGGCGCCGTCAACCAGCCAACTAGTCTTTATCTTAATTGGGAAGATTCGGAGGGAGCGGAATCCTATCGCCTCCAGTTGGACACAGACTCACTCTTCACAACCGTGGTTTTCGATGATTCCAGCATGCGCTATTCCAATAAACGAGTTGAAGCTTTGGCCGCTAATACTACCTATTACTGGCGAGTGAGAGCGAAAAACGTTATTGGTGCCGGCCCCTGGTCTGTTGTATGGCGTTTTACGACTATTTCTACTGCGCCATCTGCGCCATTGCTTTATTGGCCTAACAATGGAGCCGAAAATCAACCTACTAACCTGGATTTGGATTGGGGTAGTGCCGAAGGTGCAGAAACCTATCACCTTCAGGTGGCCACGGACTTTGCTTTCACTGCTATGGTTTTCGAAGATTCTGACCTTAGCTGGACCGGAGAATACGTCGAATCTTTAGCTATTAACACAACCTATTTTTGGCGTGTGAGAGCGAAAAACGCTCTTGGCGCCAGCCCATGGTCTGAGGTTTGGAGTTTTACGACAGTTTCTGCTGTTCCATCTACCCCATACCTTGATTGGCCCGACAATGGAGCCATGAACCAGCCAACAAACCTGGAATTGGAATGGGATGGTTCAGTGGGAGCCGAGACCTATCACCTCCAGGTCGCAACCGACTCTGCTTTTACGGCAATGGTTTTCGATGATTTTAGTATTGAATACACCTCAGAAGAAATTGGGCCATTGGCCATTAACACAACCTATTATTGGCGTGTCAAAGCGAAGAACGTCCTTGGCGACAGCCCATGGTCCGCTGTATGGCGTTTTACGACTATCTCTGCAGCGCCATCTACGCCACACCTTGATTGGCCGTACAATGGATCTGAGAACCAGCCAACAACCCTATATTTGGAGTGGGATGATGCAGAAGGAGCAGAAAGCTATCACCTCCAGGTCGCAACCGACTCGGTTTTCACTGCCATAGTCTTCAATGATTCCAGCCTGACCTGGAATAACCGCCGAGTAGGGCCTTTAGCCATTAATACTACCTATTATTGGCGTGTCAAGGCGAAGAACGTGCTCGGCGCCAGCCCCTGGTCTGATGTATGGAGTTTTACTACTATTTCTACTGTACCATCCGCGCCAGACCTTGATTGGCCCTCTAATGGCGCCGTGAGCCAGCCAATAAACCCATTATTGCGGTGGGAGCACGCCGAAGGTGCAGAAAACTATTCCCTCCAGGTCGCGACCGATTCGGTTTTCACTGCCATAGTCTTCGATGATTCCAGCCTTACCTGGCGTAACCGCCGAGTGGGGCCTTTGGCCATTAGCACCACCTATTACTGGCGTGTCAAGGCGAAAAACGTCCTGGGCGACAGTCCATGGTCCATTGTATGGAGTTTTACTACAATTTCGGCAGCGCCAATTGCTCCCAAGCTTACTTCACCTACTAATGGCGCTGTGAGCCAGTCAATAAAGCCATTTTTGCGGTGGGAGCAGGCCGAAGGCGCAGAAAACTATTCCCTCCAGGTCGCGACCGATTCGGTTTTCACTGCCATAGTCTTCGATGATTCCAGCCTTACCTGGATTAACCGCCGAGTAGGGCCTTTGGCCATTAATACCACTTATTACTGGCGTGTCAGAGCTAAGAATATTCTTGGTATCAGCCAGTGGTCTAATATCTGGCGTTTCACAACCATCGCAGGAAAGCCGAACCAGGTTTCACTGATTTCACCGGTGAATTTTACAGTTATTAAGTCTGATAGTGTCCGTTTCACGTGGCGGCAAGGTACTCCGGCAGTTTACAAGTACTGGTTCGAAATAGCAGCTGATTCCCTGATGGCAAATGCTATGGTTGACTCAACGCTTATGGCAACGGATACGACCAAGATAGTACGCCAACTTAATGACAAACATGACTACTGGTGGCGAGTGAAGGCTAAAAATGCGGCAGGCTGGGGAGAGTTTAGTGAGAAACGTCAATTTCGCATTGATATAACAACAACCGTTCAAACAAACATGGAAGTACCACACAAATTTGGATTGAGCCAGAACTACCCCAATCCCTTCAACCCGCAAACCACCATCAAATACCAGTTGCCCAAAGCTGCGGAAGTGAAACTCACCATCTACAACCTGCTTGGCCAGCGGGTGGCGATGCTGGTGGACAAAAAAATGCCCGCGGGCTTTTACTCAATTCAGTGGGATGGCAAAGACCAAAACGGTAGAAACGTCGCCAGCGGCATTTATGTGTACCGGCTGCAAACCGCAGATTTTGTTAAAGCGAAAAAGCTGACATTGCTGCGGTAGCCTTCACGAAACGTGCCAAATCCAATCAAGCCGGCTTTCAAAAGAAGGTCGGCTTTTTTTATGCTTGACTTTTTTCGACAGTTTTTTTATGATTTGAATAAGCGAGTTTGCATTCAACATTCCATTCTCATCATCACCAATTCATTTTTTCTGATATCTCATTGCAGAGCATGTTTCCGAATATTCAATTGCAAGAGATAAAGGAGGGCTTATGCCGCAGAGTAAACTATTCCGTTATGGGGTGACCTTGCTGGCTATTTTGGTTTTAGTTGGTATCGGATATTTGATCCAGGATACTTTCCGACCGCATTCGGTGGACGAGATCTATATTGAAGCGCTGAAAGCCATAGGGAACGCCGATTATGACAAAGCCATCGCGCTCTGTCAAGAAATCATCGAAATGGACTCGACATTCACGCCGGCTTATAAAAAATTACAGTCTGCTTATCACCGAGCCAATCGACTGGAAGAGGCTAAAGCCTATTTTGAATCGCTAAGGGATAATCAGCCAAACAATGCGAATGTTTATTTGGCGTTGGGGTTGCTAAACAACGTCCAGAATCAAAACCAGGCCGCGCTTGAAAATTTCCAAAAGGCGAGGGAATTGAACCCAGATTTCGGCGAGGCTTACATGCAGAGCGTGGAAGTTTATGCGAAGATGCAAAAGTTAGACGCCATCATTGCGGAGTATCAGGCACGGGTATCTGAACAGCCAGAGCTGGCTGCGGCGCATTACGGTCTGGGCTATGCTTTTTACAGAACTCAGACCCGATGGCTGGATAGTTTCAACGAATTCGAAAAAGCTCTGGAATTGGACTCTCTGTTTCTCGATGTTTATCGCTATTTCAGCCGCGGCTTGATTTTGACCGGCAACAACGCCCCGGCCGTGGAAGTGCTGGAGAAAGGTTTGGAGGTGGCCAGGCAAAAGAACGATTTGGAGCAGCAAAGTACGTTTGTCGGGAATCTTGCCATTATGAGTTTACGCTCCGGCGACGAAGAGACCGCTTATGTTAAAATGCAAGAGGTGCGTGAATTGGCCCGAAAGATAGGCTATAAAAAGAACGAAGCCGCGGCCTGCGGTAATCTGGCGGACATGCACAAAGACCGCGGAGAAGCCGAGGCCGCTATCAAACTGAATTTAGAAGCCATCAAATTGTACAAGGAAGCAAATAATGGTTGGGGTCAGGAAACTCGATACAACAATCTCGGTAATCTTTATCATAGCGAGCTGGTTTGGGATATTCAAAAGGCGTTGGCTTGCTATGATTCCGCGCTGGCGATTGCGCGCAGGCAGCCGGATCCCAATCCCATCAAAACCGCCGAAGTGCTTTCGAATATCGCCATCATCCATCATCAATTGGGGGAATATCAAAAAGCGTTGGATGAAAATGACGAAGCTTTGAAGCTGGCAGAGGCTTCCCGTCAATACCGCACCAAGGCCAATATTTTGGGCAACCGTGCCAGCATTCATGCCGATCTTGGAGATACCACCAAGGCGTTTCAGGATAACCGAGACGCTGTGTCCATCTACGCGCAATTGCAGGACACGATGATGGTGGCGCGCATGCTCACCAACCAGGGCGTGATGTATCACGAGCTCGCGGACTATTCGAAAGTTTTGAAAACAGCGAAAAAAGCGTTGACTTTGCTGCAAGAATTTGGCAAGGCCAAAAGTCAGGAAGCGATAACCATGAATACGCTGGGCATCGCTTACGCGAATTTTGGTCAATACCGCCGCGCCAATTCTATATTTAACGAAGCGCTTGATTTGGCTGAAAGCATCGGCGACTCTTCGACACAGATTTACATTTTAGGCGACATCGCTCTAATGTATTCCTATCTAAACGAACCCGACAGCTCCTTGTATTTTTATCGTTCTATTTTTAAACACCTGAGCCGACGATTAACCCCGGAGCTGTATTCCATCTTATTGGTAAATATGGCGCTGGTACAGGGTGAATTGAACCAGTATGCGGCTGCACTGGATACAGCCCAACTGGGACTCACCTATGCGCAGGAGGTGCGAAATTTACCGCGTCAGGGGTTTGCTTATGAAGTCATCGGATTGATGAATTTGAGATTGAAAAATTATCAGGAAAGCTTAAATGCCTTTCAGCGCTCTGTGGAGATTCACCAGAAAATCGGCCATTTGATGGGGCTGTGGGAATCGTATTCGGGCTTAGGCGAAGTTTATACCGCCCTGGAAAATTTCGATGACGCCATTAAAAGTTATGATGCCGCCATCTCGACCATTGAAAACGTGCGCAGCAGTATATTAGGCGAAGAGCAGCGCAGCGGTTTCTGGCAGGACAAAATGGAAATCTACGCCAGGATAGTTGGATTGTACGCCCGTGTGGCTGAAAAAGAAGGCGATGCTTCTCTTGCGGGCAAAGCTCTGCATTACGCTGAAAGGGCAAAAGCACGTACCTTGCTGGAATTGGTTTCGCAAACTCTGATGACCAAACAAATGAAAAATATTTCCGAGCCCACCCGGCAGGCGTATGTTTCGCTGGGACACCAAATTCAGGCAAAATACACGGCGGTCACCGGTGAGCTCTCCAAAGAGCAGCCGGACAGCAAGTTCATTCAAGAACTGGAGAGCGCCATCGAAATCCTGAAATCCCAGCAGGATTCCGTGAGTCTGGTTATGCAAAAGCAGCTTCCCAAATTGCGGCCGCGAGTTTTGAATTACCTTGAAATTCAAAGCAAGGTATTGGGGTCAAATCAGGTATTGATTGAATACTTGGTGGGCGAAGAAGACAGTTATGTCTGGATGGTCACAGCGGACAAATTGCTCTTCAAACCGCTGAATCTTTCACGAAAAGCGTTGGCCGATTTGCTGGCGGAAGTCAGTCCGCTGTTTGCTTCGGAACGGTCATCGTCTTCGAGTTTGGGGCGTTCTCGCACCTCGGTGAGAGATCATCTGGACGCTCAATTCAATTTTGAGGCATTGCAGAATCTCTACAACGTGTTGATCGGAAGTCCCATCGGTTCCGAGCTGCCGCAAGATGCCGAGCTCGTCATCGTGCCGGACGATTTGCTGTTTTATCTGCCATTTGAAATTCTGGTGGCGGAAGTAAAAAACAACCAGCCGGAATACCTGATTGAAAATTCTGCCATTTCGTATTCCTCCTCGGCCAGTTTGCTGGCGCCGGCATTGTATGATTCCTCACTGCTTTCGTCGGGGTTGTTGGCTCTGGGTAATCCGCAAGGATTGGAGTTGACCGAAGACCGCGCCGATTTGTTCGCAGCCGTGCTTCCAGAAGACACAAAATTCGTACGCAACAATCAATTCACCCCGCTGCCGTTTGCGGGGCTGGAAGTGCAAAGAATTCGCGCCATCTATCCGGCCGTCACCGCCTTTGCCGGGGCCTCGGCCACCGAATCGCTGTTCAAAAAGCGCGCCGAAGATTTTCGCATTTTGCACCTGGCCGTGCACGGATTGGCCAACGAGCATCAACCGTTGTTTTCCGGGCTGGCGCTGGCACCCGACCAGGTAAACGGCGAAGACGGCTTTTTGCATGCTTTCGAAATCTTAAATCTGGAATTGCAGGCCGAGCTGGTGGTGTTGAGCGCTTGTGAATCTGCGGTTGGCCGCCTGCTATCCGGCGAAGGATTGTTGAGTTTGACCCGGTCGTTTTTTTATGCCGGCGCCCAAAGTGTGGTAGCCAGTCTATGGAGTGTCAGCGATGAAACCACCGCAAAATTGATGCAAGCTTTCTATGCAAATTTGAAGAATGGGTTGTCACGAAACGCCGCATTACAGCAGGCCAAACTCAGCTTAATCGGAAGTGGTGAAAAAGATAGCAATCCTTTTTATTGGGCACCCTTCGTTCTCATGGGGCAGAGTGGCGCCATCGAATTGGGCACAGCCCAGGCTACGGCAAGGTAGTCAGCGCCTGCAGGTTTTGCAAAGCCCGTCGGGCATCGGCTTGGCGGGTTAGACCCGGAGCCTGCAGTTGCAGTATGGCTTGAAAATTTATCTCCGCTACGGCCAGGTCATCCAGCATCACATAAGCCTGGCCCAGGAGCCACAACAGCTCTTCCTGTGCGAACAAATTATTCTGAGCTCGTTTTTGCGCCTGTTGAAAATATTCGATTGCTTGGTGTACCTGACCTTTGTCGAAATAAAAATCAAAGATGAATTTTTTCCGCGCCGTGAGCAGGGTGGCAAGTCCGGCTAGTCGATAGTCATTCCAGGAACCGTCGTGGGTTTGCAGCCAGGATTCCATCAGGGATTTTGCCCGGGCGTACTCTCCGTTTTGAATTTGAACCCGAACTTGATCCTGAAGTGTTTCGGCCGGTTCTTTTTGATCCGCGAGATTTCTAATCTGGTGCAACCGCGGTTCGATGAGCTGCTGATATTCCGGGCGCTCCCAAAAAGTGGGTTTCTGGCTATAAGCATAAAAACGCAGTCCCGCCAGTGAGACGATGATCACTAACCCGACGTAGGCGAGTGCTTTGAAATTAAAGAACTGTTTGTCAATGAAATCACTGAGCTGATCGATAAAAGGCGATCGTTTTTTATCTCCGGGAACCGCAGCTTCACCCATTTGACCCATCAGCGTTTCGAATCTTTCTTCATCCGGCGTCGGCACCTCTTGCGGGGTTTCTTCCACAATTTCAAAAAACTGCATGATTTGTTGCAGTTCTTGCACACAATTGGAACAAAGCGCCAGATGTTCTCGAACCTTCTGCGCCTCAGTTTTACTCAATTCTTCTTGATGGTATTTCAGCAGAGTTTGGACATCGAAGCAGCCTACAATTTTCTTCTTCATTCGCCTGGCAACCTTTCTGAGTAGGTTCAGAAATTCTAAATCATCCATCTTTTGCATCGCCTTTTAAACTTGATTCGATAATTTCATGTTGTCTTTTCCAAAACACTTAATTAAAAACTTTTTGGCCTGTTCCATCTGCCGCTGTACCGCACGCAAGCTTACTTTCATGATTTTCGCCACCATTTTTTGCGGCAGGTCTTGAAATCGAAACAACAGCACCGTTTGCCGCATGCGTGGAGGCATTTTTTCTATGCACGCTTTCAGCCGTTCCAACTCCAGTTGGCTCGTCACTTCATTTTCGACATTGACCTGGGAGCCTTCTTCTTGCAAGTCATTCAATGACAGAACGGACTTTTTTTTACCAAGATGGCGATAAAATTCGCCATAAGCAATTTTCCAGAACCAGGCTGAAAAGTTATCTGTTTTCTGCCATTTATGTATATTTCGATAGACCCGCAGAAAGGTCTCTTGTACCACATCGTCTCCTTCAAATTTATTCAAGCCAAAATTTCTTGCGACGTGATCCATTTTGGGGCTGAAATAATCGTATAAAATCCGCCATTCTATTCGACTGCCTTGACCGCTTTTCAATTTTACGGCTGCTTTATTGATCTGGCTTGGTGTTTCAGGCATCGGTTTGACCATCCCTAAATTTGAGGTGAATGAGGTGGATTCTGATTGGTGCCTGAATGAAAACTCGAGAAATGGGCGAATGATAAATCTCTTCACGAAGGCGTCCCTTCGACCAAGCTCGGGACAGGCCTCGCCGATCCAGGCAGGAATTCACCCTCGGCCAGGAGGCCTTCGGGAAGATAGAGTCGTTTTCGTTCAGGCACGAGTTCGCTGAAAATTTTCAAGGCGATTGTTTTACAAGGATCGAATCGAACACTTGAAATGGAACAAAAATATACTCAAGAAGCTTGCGAAAAGCAATCATTTTGTGGTGCTGCTCTGAACCTTCCAGGAAAGCTTGTTCGTTTTGCAAATTGTAAGTATTTGATGCAGTTGTTGAAAAAAATCTAACCTGAATAATTCCTAATGCAGCGAAAAGCCGCAAACCGAAAAGCGAAATTCG
>JBHHXN010000090.1:0-20657 GCA_046757025.1 bacterium | reverse complement strand
ATTACGCTGACAAGAAAAGTTAAAATAAGCCTACGCATAAATTGTTCACATTTATTTACTTGAACTGAGCGATTCATAAACAGCAGATATTTCGGTGCTCACGCTTTTAACCGCCATCACATTCGGGTGGAAATTCATGCTGTATTCTCTCAATTCAGAAATTAAAAACAAGCAGGCCAGCAAAAAGAAAAAGAGCGCAGATTGACCGTCTGGTGTTCATAGCCATATAAACAAAGTGGCTATTTTTTTATCGGCTTTGTGCCCGGCCAATCCGTTTAGGTGTTCGAGCTTACACACTAATTCAATAAACCTTTTTGCGAACGAAGATGCGAAAAAAATAAGGCTTAAATTGATCGATACTTTATATGATTAGTTGATCACCTCCAAAACCTCCTTTTTAGCTGGTTTTTTCTTTTGTGACATTTTGCCGTTGCTCAAAACACTCATGGTAAATTGCACTTCTTCCGGTGTGACCTGCAGCCGCAATTGCTCCACTTCCCGCATGACCCGGGCAAATTTCTGGCCTTCGGCGGCGCTGATCCACTCCAACTGCAAACGCTCAGGCCGAATGCCCATCTTTTCCAATTTATCCCAGAGTTTTTCCACCCGTTGCTGCGTCCAGGTAACGGCGTCGATATAATGGCAATCCGAAAAATGACAGCCAGAAACCAGCACGATGGGAGCGCCTTTTTTGAATGCGTGCAGGATAAAATCTTCGTCCACCCGGCCGCTGCACATGGTGCGAATTAAGCGGACATTAGGTGGATATTGTAAACGCGAAGTTCCGGCATTATCGCCGCCGGCATAGGAACACCAGTTGCAGGCAAAGGTCACGATTTTATCCATCGGTCGATCTTCGAGAATCGCGTCGATCTGGGCGTAGTACTGGGCATCGTTAAAGTGCCGCATGCTGATGGCATCGGTGGTACACTCTGCTGCGCAGGTACCGCAGCCGGCACAAGCCGCCTCGATGATCTTTGGAAAAATGTTCTCCTTTTTACTGGTGGGCGTCACCGCGTGAAACGGACACACGCGCACACAGCGGCCGCAGAAATTGCACATATCTTCGTTGATAATCGAGGTGATGGCTTCGATTTTCACTTCACCGGCATTGAGTAGAATGCTGGAGCGCGCCACCGCCGCGCTGGCCTGGGTCACGCTGTCCTTGATGTCCTTGGGCGCTTCCACACAACCGGCGAAATAGACGCCTTTGGTGGGAGCGTCCACCGGCTTCAGCTTGGGGTGCGCTTCCATGACGAAACCGTCGGAGGTTTTCGACAGCGTCAACAGTTGGCGAATGAACTGGCTGTCCACCCGCGGAATCAGCCCCACAGCCAGCACCACCATATCCACTTCGTGCTTTTCAAGCCGGCCTTCGAGGGTATTCTCCACCGTCAGGATCAGATTTTTGGTGATGGGATCTTCCTCGATTTCGCCGGGCAGTCCGCGAATGTACTGCACGCCGCTTTCTTTGCTTCGACGGTAAAGATCTTCAAAGCCCTTGCCAAACGAGCGGATGTCCATATAAAATACTTTGCTCTGCAGGTCGGGATAGTGATCGTGCAGAAGCAAGGTATCCTTCACGGTGTTCATACAACAAATATTGCTGCAGTACGGCACACCACGGTTCAATGAGCGCGAGCCTACACACTGCACAAACGCCACGCTTTTTGGCGTCTTTCTATCTGTCGGTCGAAAGAAATGACCTTCGGTGGGACCGCCGGCGCAGATCAAGCGCTCAAACTCCATACTGGTGATGACATTTTCAAATTTACGGTAACCGTATTCGTCCATTTCCGTGGGATCGTACGGCTGCATGCCCGTGGCCACGATAACCGTGCCGACTTCCAGGTCGATGAACTCATCCTGTACGTCGTAATCGATACACTTTTTCTCACAGGCCTCGGCACATTTTCCGCAGGCAATGGGGTTGGTACCCAGGCAGTTGTCCATGTCCAAAATGTAGGAAGAAGGCACGGCCTGTGGGAAGGGGATGTAAATGGCTTTGCGGGAAGAAAAGCCCTGCTGGTACTCATCGACTACCGCCACCGGACACACGGTTTCACAGTCACCACAGGCGGTACATTCATTTTCGTCAACATACCGGGCTTTTTTGCGCACCGTGACTTTGAAGTTACCAACGAATCCGGTGACATTTTCTATTTCACTGTTGGTGAGAAGCTTAATCTTGGGATGCCGACCGACATCCATCATTTTCGGACCGAGAATTCATATACTGCAGTCCATGGTGGGGTAGGTCTTGTCGATGGCCGCCATGATGCCGCCGATGGACGGTTCCTTTTCCACCAGATAGACCTGATGACCCGCGTCCGCGGTGTCCAGGGCGGCCTGAATGCCGGCGACGCCGCCGCCGATGATCAGCGCCGCCTGAGTCACTGGAAATACCGGCTCCACCTGCGGTTCCAAAAGCTGCGCTCTGAAAACCGCGCTGCGCACTAAATTCATGGCCTTCTCGGTGGCCGCGGCTTTTTCGGTTTGATGCACCCAGCTACAGTGCTCACGGATATTGGCCATTTCCATGAGATAGGGGTTCATACCCGCGTCTTCCACACAGTGCCGAAAAGTGTGCTCGTGAATCTTGGGGGTACAGGAAGCCACCACCACTCGATTGAGGTTGTATTCGGCAATGGCTTTTTTGATTTCATTTTGTCCGGGGTCCGCGCAAGTGTATTTATTGCGTACCACCGCCACCACGTTTTTCAGAGTTTTAGCGTATTCGGCTACCGCCTGGGTATCAACTACCCCGGCGATGTTCAAGCCGCAGTCACACACAAAAACACCGATTCGGATATCCTGGTCCGTGTTGGTGCCAGTCATATCATTCGCCTCCATTTATTAGTTCATTATTTACGCCATTTTGAAACGAAAGAAATTGCATACATTTATTAAGTTTTTTGGTAACTATTCAGCACAGAGCTGTCATTCCTGCGAATGCAGGAATCTCCTTTGACATCCATTTAAACAATTGTGGAAAAAGATTGTTCGTGACACTGATGTAAGCTCGTTATTATGTTGATTTGCCCTCATGTACACGCAGTATGTTTCCATAATTCCTCTACCTGAACATGTTTTTACTTGATTGAACGCTATGAATTCTTTTCTCACTTATTGCCATTGAATCGGGAGACTCCTGCATTCGCAGGAGTGACACCTGAATAGTTACGTTTTGTTGAAAATTTAATAACGCCCATTTCAGGGTAAAGATTCTGCTGCAATGGTCGCAATGTTTTTGATATCCATGGTGATTTCCGCACCCAGATTTTGATCTTTCATGGCGCATCGAAAATGAATTTCACATTTGGGACAGGCCGTGATCAGGGTGTCGGCGCCAGTGGCCTTGGCCTGGCGCAGCCGTTGCACCTGAATCTGTTTGGAAAAAGTCGTGCAGTTCATCCAATTGCTCACCCCGCAGCAAACCGCTCTCTGGCTATTTTTAGGCATCTCATTAAATGTAACCCCCGGCAAATTGGACAGCACCTGCCGCGGCGCCTCATACACCCCGAGATGGCGACCAAGCCGGCATGGGTCCTGAAAAGTCGCCTGCAGATCGCGGTTGTTAGTGGGAAACATGACTTCTTTCGATTGCAATTTATCCGAGATGAACTCCGAGATGTGAAACGAATCGAAACCCAGGGCGCCGAAGTGCGCGGGATAATCTTCCTGCAGGGTGCGGTAACATTCCGGGCAGGAAAACACCACTTTTTTGGCGCCGGTCTTTTGGATGGTCTCGATATTTTTCTGAGCCAGTTTTTTGAAATTTTCTTCATCGCCGCTCCACAGCAGGTCGTGTCCGCAGCATCGTTCATCTGCCATCAACACCGGTTCGATGCCCACGTTGTTCAAAAGCTTGACCACGCTCTTTGATGCATCGAGAGTGCGCACACCCAGATCCGCGAAAAACGCATCGAAATAAGGCGCACAGCCCACAAAGTACAGCACCTCTCCCTCCTGCGCAATTTTCAGATCGTCGTTCACCCAATTTAATCTTTGCTGATTGAGGTCGGGTGCGGTCATGATGCGCATGAGCGATTGCAGGGCGCCGCCGTGTGAGCACAGGGCGGTCTGCCCCACCTGCTTGGCCTGGGAACGAATTCCCAGAGTGAGCGTGCTGTAATCCACGTCAGCCGGGCAGCCGGCTTCGCAATTTTTGCAGGTCAAACAAGCCCAGAGCATGGGGTCGAACACCACATCGTCGCTTGACTGCTGCAAAGAATGCGACACCATTCTTCTCGGGGAGTAGCTGTCATTGACCTGTGCCACCGGGCAGGCCGCCGAGCATTTACCGCACTCCAAACAGAAGGAGGCATTGGTTTTTTTTACGGTTTCAGCAATCTCTGCCATTTCATTTCCTTTTATTCAAAGTAAAATTCAACGCTTTGTTATGGACTTGTGATGAAAATTTAATTCGTATGGACAAGCACCCAGATGCATCTATTTTGAACAAGTGTCCAAAATTAATAGGTCATCTGTTCAGGATTTGTCGAACGCTGGCCCATGACTTCTTCAATGGCGCCGGCCACCAGCATGATATACCGATCCAAAGGGCAATCCGCTTTCAATCTTAAATCACAAATCCCCTCTTCGTTTTCCTCACAATTGGCGCAAATTTTGTCCCGCACCACGTTGATATAATCGACCATCCAGGGACTCTCAACAGTTTGTACCACCTCGATGACCTGATTGAGATAGCTTTCGATGGGACACGAACGCTCCGATGGCAAACCACATCGCATAAAGTTTTGTTGGCTGTCCAGTATGGCGTCGATACATAAGGAACAAACCCGGCGGTGAATGGCGTCAAGATATTCTTGCATAGCTCACCTCTACTCATTTTTGTATGGCTGACATTTTCACAGCGAGTAGGCATTCATTTGCCAGAGTACAACTCGCGGTGGTTGATGCTCGTCCACTTTCTTAACGTCCCTCCTTCACCGACGAGCTTTATTGATTGTTTTCAAATCGATTGCTCCAGCCGTTTCGATTCATCGAAAAATAATTTACAGGCGTCCGCTGTTGGATTGCAATTCTAACTCGTTTAGTCAAGGGAGACGGTTTTGCGGACGCCTGCAAAATCCTTTAATTTGACACCTCCACAACGTTATCCACCACTTCTCCCACTCGGATGCTCTCCAGAAATAAATTTACCGCATTTTGGAAATGCCTGACCTGGTCGTCTTCCGGCCAGGTCCACTGGAATTTTTCCGAAGTAAATCCGAGTATGTTCAACATATTTTGCACTCTCCCGAAATGTTCATCCGCGTATTTGTTTCCGAAACCGTAATGGCATTTGTTCATGGGGCAGCCCACCACCAGCACGCCAGCCGCGCCATATTCAAACGACTTCAAAATATACGAAGGTTCGATGCGGCCGGAGCAAGTCGTACGAATGAACAAAAGGTTCAGGTCTTTTTTGTCGATTTCCGCGAAAACCGAGCGATCCTGGTGCGAACCATACCAGTTGCAGGTGAAAACCACCACATTCTTTTTGTCCGTGGTCAGGGTTTGCAATTTGCTTTGCAGCCAATCGTCGGTGAAATAGTTTTGCTCGATGGCACTGGAAGGACAGATGGAAACACAGGTGCCGCACCCTTTGCAGATGGTATCATCGATTCTTGAAACAAACAGCCCGTTTTCTTTGGGCAGCAGAATGGCGGCCGAATATTCGCAAACCGTGACGCAATCGCCGCAGCCGCGGCATACTTCTTCTTTCACAAAACAGCTCACCGGATGCGTTTCCACGGTGAAACCGCCTTTTTTGCCCGCATGCAAGATACCCTGATTGTGCGCATTTTTCAATTCTTCCGCGTCAAAATCGGCGGGCAGCCTCAGCAGAACTTCATCGGCGCGCCCGTCGTCGTCGGCGGTGGTAAGCACGGTGACGTTTTTCTGGCATTCCGGTACACACAGGAAACACTCGCTGCACGGGCCGCAGCGCAGACAGCGCATGGCCTCTGCCATGGCCGTGGCTTCGTTGAATCCCAGCTCCACTTCCGCGAAATTGTTGGTCAAATCCTTTGCCGGGATTTTGGGCATGGCCGCGCGTTTTTTCTTGTCCTGTTTTTTGAGATCAATTTTGATCTCGGTTTCGTAGGGTCGGTCGGATGTCAGTTCTTGTTGCAAAGGCTCGCGGTTCAAATAACGCTCGATGGAACGGGCCGCCACGTGCCCGGCGGCGATGGCGTCGATCACCGTGTTCGGCCCGGTCACGGCGTCGCCCCCGGCAAACACGCCTTCACGAGAAGTGGCCAGCGTTGATTCATCCACTGAAAACGTATGCCACCGGGAAATGTCCATGCCGTGATCTTGCGGCAGAAAAGACAGGTCCGGCTGCTGGCTGATGGCGGCGATGACGTTGTCGAGTTCGATGGTAAATTCCGAACCTTCGATGGCAATGGGCCGGCGGCGACCGCTGGCATCCGGCTTGCCCAATTTCATCCTGGTGCAAACCATGTCGGTCAATCGTTTGTTTTTGCCCACCAATTCCACCGGCGCCGCCAGATATTGAATTTTAACGCCTTCGTGCTCCGCTTCCTGAATTTCCAGCTCGTTGGCCGGCATCTCTTCGCGTGAGCGCCGGTAAACGATGGTGACTTCATCGCAGCCCAGACGCCGGGCGGTGCGGGAAGCGTCGATGGCAGAATTGCCGCCGCCGATGATGGCCACCCGTTTGCCCAACTTGACCGGGTTGCCCACATTGACTTCTTTTAAAAACGAGATGCCGTCCAACACCCCCTGGTATTTTTCTTCGCCCGGGATGCCCAGCTTCAAGCCTTTGTGCGCCCCCACCGCCAGAAAGACCGCGTTGAAGCCCTTTTCGAATAAACCGTCGATGGCCTTTTTACCAGCCAGGCGCGTGTTGGTTTTGATTTTAACGCCTAAATTTTTGATGGCATTGACTTCGGTTTGAATGACATCCCTGGGCAGCCGAAAGGATGGAATGCCTGAGGTCAACATGCCGCCCGGTTCTGCCAGCGCTTCAAACACGGTTACGCCAAAGCCTTTTCTGATCAGATCGTTAGCGGCGGTCAATCCCGCCGGACCCGAGCCGATGATGGCAATTTGTTCTTTGCGGGTTTGCGGCAGCGGTTTGGTTTTTTGTGGGGGATTCTGCAGCTCGTAATCGGCCACAAAGCGTTTCAGCCAACATATCGCCACCGCTGCATCCACTTCGTTGCGATTGCAGTACGACTCACAGGGGTGGGTACAAACGCGTCCGCAGATGCCCGGGAATGGATTACGCTCTCTAACCACTTCCAGCGCTTCGTGGAACTTGCCAGAGGCGATGAGCGACACATAAGATTTGACATTGACCCCCGCCGGGCAGGCGGTCATGCAGGGGGAAGGTTCGATTTTACCCACAGTGTACTGCTGATTGACCTGCTCGTTGATGGAAAGGGTGACCTCTTTCTTTTCTAAAATTTTCTGGATTGGAGGATTGGCTTGCCCTTTTTGCATTTTTAGAACCTCCGCAATTTTAAACGTAGTGATGCGCTCGAGAAAAATGTTCGTGCACTACCAGCCATTTGTGGTTTTTTTTGTAAAAAACGTGCGTGCCGCGACCGGGGATGTCATGAATACGGTTGCCATCGTCGATAGTCACCACCCAGTGAAAACTGGCGACGGCCACGTCGCCAAAGGTCTGCACCGCGACATTGGACACGGAAAATTCCACCTTCTCCCCTTCTTGCAGATAGTATTCAAAGGTTTTTTTTAATGCGTCTAATCCTTGAATTCTATCGTGGGTAGTGGAGGAAAAACCTACCAGATCGGCTGAGAAAAAGCTCAAGAATTTCTCCACATCTTTGTCATTAAATGCACAGGCCATGTCTTGCTCGATTTGCCTGATTTCATTCACCAAGTCAGTCATGGTTGAACTCCCTGGTTAATGGTTTTATTACTGAACTTTAGTTTTTCTTTTCTCCGTTTTTCAACTTTTCCATACCATATTCATAGCCGCTCTCGAACGCGCGCAAATTCAGCTCTTCGGTGCCTTTGGGAACGGATGATTGCACGGCTTTGCGCACGGCTTCAACGTCGATGAGCTGGGAAATGGCAGTAAAAAAGCCCAGCATCACAATATTCAAGACAATTTTTCTACCCAATTGCTCCGCTATTCGGGTAGCGGGTACTGAATAGGTTTTAATGTTGTCCCTGACTTTTCCCAGCTTCACCAGGTCCTCGTCAACAAGTAACAGACCATCATTTTTCAACTCGGGTTCATATTTGGAATACGCCTCCTGTGACATGGCGATCATAATGTCAGGCTGGCGCATGTACGGATAAAGTACGTCTTCATCCGAGACAATCACTTGCGCACTGCAAGCGCTGCCGCGGGCTTCCGGCCCAAAGCTCTGGTTCAAGGTTGCATGTTTATTTGCAAACAGCGCGGCTGATTTACCGATAATGTAACCACATAGGATGACGCCCTGTCCGCCATAACCGGTGACTCTAATTTCTGTTCTGCTCATATTAAGCACTCCTGATATTTATTTCTTCGCCGTTCCGTCAGCCAGGGCGCCGTTTTCGGACCCCCCATACGGTTGAAATTTATCTCCAAACTTCTTTTTGTGACCCTCGTTCCAGGCATCGACAAAGGTCGGGCGCTCGCGATCGATAAATTTACCCACGACGATTTTATCTTGAAATTCAATGTCCACAGAATCCGGATCCGCGCCATGTTGAATTTCACTATTGTCATGATAAAATTTCATCAGGTCCAGACCGGTACCCAGTTTGTTTCTTCGGGCGTACAAGGTTGGACAGGGACAAATAGCTTCCACAAAAGAAAAGCCCTTTTTATTCAGGGCCTCTAAAATCGAATTCGTCAATCTGCGAATATGCAAAGCGGTCCAGCGGGCCACATACACCGCGCCACAGGTGGCCACCAGAGACGGCAGGTTAAACGGCTGCTCGAAGTTGCCGTACGGCGAGGTAGAACTATTGGCGGTAATCGGCGTGGTAGGCGCCACCTGACCGCCGGTCATGGCGTAGATAAAATTATTGACACAAATGACCGTCAAATCCATATTGCGGCGGGCGGCATGAATCAAATGGTTGCCGCCAATGGCGGACAAATCCCCGTCGCCGCTGAACACCACCACTTTCAAATCCGGATTCCCCAGCTTCAGACCGGTGGCAAACGGAATCGCCCGTCCGTGGGTAGTGTGAAAGGAATCCAATTTCACGTAGCCGGCGACGCGGCCGGTACAACCGATACCCGAGACAATGGCGACTTTTTCCAGCGGATAATCGAATTTTTGCAGCGCGGTTACAAAACAAGTCACCACCGTGCCGATGCCGCAGGTTGGGCACCAGATGTGCGGAATTCGGTCCATGCGCAAATAGTCACCCATGGGATGTTCGTGTTTCATTTTTTCTGCAACTGTTGTCATTTTACGGCCTCCTCAATTACCTTGTAAATGTCATCTGGTTCATGCACCCAGCCGCCGGCATGCGGCACATGAAACGTTTTTGCTCTCCCGCCAACCACGCGTTCCAATTCCAACACCATCTGTCCCATGTTGATCTCGGGCATGACAAACGCTTTGACTTTTTCAGCAAGTTGCTTTACCCGTTTTTCCGGGAACGGCCAGACAGTAATCATCTTGATAAAACCTACCTTGATGCCGTTTTCTCTGGCTTTAGCGATAGCCGGCTGGGTAACCCGTGCAGTGATGCCGTAAGCCATGACGATGACGTCGGCGTCGTCGGTGTTTTCTTCTTCGATTTCGATGATGACGTCGGCGTTTTTATTGATTTTGTCCATGAGTCTCTTTACCAGCTCGTTTTGAACTTCGGGACTCATGACCGGATAACCTCTTTCATCGTGGGTGAGGCCGGTGGTGTGAATTTTGTAACCTTCACCCGCCGTAATCATGTCCGGCACCAGGTCTTTTCCGGGTACATACGGCAGGTATTCATCCGGCGGCAACTTGGAAAGCCGGCGCGGAAAAATGTTGATTTCTTCGGCAGAGGGAATCACGACTTTTTCGGTCATGTGCCCCACGCACTCATCCATCATCAACAGCGTGGGCACGCGGTATTTTTCCGAGAGATTAAAGGCTTTAATGGTATAATCGAACGCTTCCTGGGGCGAGGCCGGACACAGCGCGATGATTTCATAATCGCCGTGGGAACCCCACCGGGCCTGCATCATATCGGCCTGACCAACCATGGTAGGAAGACCGGTAGAAGGTCCGCCGCGCTGAACATTCACCAGTACGCAGGGCACTTCCATCATGGTACCCAGCCCCAGATTCTCCATCATCAGCGAGAATCCCGGCCCGGAGGTCACGGTCATGGATTTTTTGCCTGCCCAGGCCGCTCCAAGCACCGCGGCCATGGCACCCAGTTCGTCTTCAACTTGAATGAATATACCACCGACCATGGGAAAACGTGCTACAATGCGTTCGGCGACTTCCGTGGAGGGGGTAATGGGATAGCCAGCAAAAAAACGGCAGCCGGCTGCCAGCGCGCCCTCGGCACAAGCGTGGTCGCCATCTAAATAGTGCGACCCGGTCAAAACGCCATTCGGTTTAGCTTTCAATTTTCTCCGCCTCCTTTCTCGCCGCAACGGGTTTTTCTGGTTTTTCCGTACTCTTTTTCTGAGTAACAAAAATTGAGAATTCCGGACAAATGATCTCGCAAAGTTTACAATAGACACACTCGTCTTCCTGCACCACCACCGGCGGGTGGTAGCCCTTGATATTAAATTCATCGGAGAGCTCTAATACCTCTTTCGGACAATACTCAACGCAAAAACCACAACCTTTACATTGATCTTTCACGATGTGAATCAAACCTTTGGGTAAATTCAGCTTATCTGCGTCCAATGGTTTACGCCAGTAGTTCACGGTTTACCTCCAATTTTATATTCAAATTTAGCCAGGCTGCCCATTTAATTGGATCGATTTTTGATTCAGATATTCAGGGATTCTTACTTTTGATTTACAGTTATTATTTTAAAAATATTCATAACTACTCAGCTTTTTACTTTTGGCTGTTGGCCATGAGTTAGCAGACAAGATTATTTATCAGCTTAACTAAATATTCAGATTACTAAAATCTCTCATTGTTTACAACCAATTTATCAACAATGGCCAAAAGCCAACAGCTAAATGCCAATAGCTGAGTAGTTATAAATATTCAAATCAGATTATTTCAGGTCATACTGATTGTTAAAAATTATTGACCGCGAATATCGTAATCCTCCACGTGATTTTCCATCAAATGCCAGAGATCTTCCACATCCAATGTCATGATGATGAGGTTTTTTCTCTGTCCGTGGGTATCGGTCACGTGCTTGCGCAATACCGCTTCTTTTCGGAACCCAAAGCGCTCGAACACCGCGATGGCTGATTCCTGATCTTCCACCATTTCCGCTTGAATTTTTAAGATTTTGGATTTTAAAGCATGCGCAAACAATTCGCGGACAAAAATCGTGGCCAGACCTTTTCTACGGTAATCGGGCGCGATGAGCAGGCGCACTTCTCCAAGGTTACGCTTCCAACCTATCTCGGCTTTGAACATGGTGGCCACGCCCACGATTTTGCCCTCATCAATGGCTAAAATCGGATAGACATGTTTATGATCTAAATTCGCAAATCGGCGTTCGACGTTTTCCCGGTTGGTGACGTCGATGCGAAGAAATTGCCGGTTTTCCTCGGGGATAGAACGGTAGAAGGACAACAACAAATCCAGGTCCTCATTTTGCATCAGTCGCAGGGTTAATTTGTTGTTGTCCTTAAGAGAGACGGTTTTCGGATATTCGGTCATGATTTCTCCTTTGATTAATTTAGCACGATTTTCAAGATGCTCGGCTCCCTTTGTTGGGACGGGTTCAAACTGCTTTCCGGCTTGCATTGCGGCATCTTGCGACGGCATCATGACGATTTATCACTACTGCATTCATCTTCGGTTTGGCACCGAAACAACAATCAGTTAAAGAAACATGCGTTCAATTCTTTTATCTGTACATTCTCCTCTGAGTAAGTAAACTCCCATATTCAGCGCGGTATGCGATTCTACGGTTTTTTCAATGCCCAATTCAGCGGTTTCCATGACATACGGAAAAACGACGTTGCTAAGCGCGTGTGAGGAAGTTCTCGGCACCGCTGATGGAATATTCGGGACGCAGTAGTGAATCACGCCCTCTTCAACAAAGACTGGATCGGAATGTGTGGTTGGTCGGGAAGTCTCGATACAACCGCCTTGATCGATGGAAATATCCATGATTACGGTACCTTTCCTCATTTCTTTGATCATGTCTTTGGTGACCAATCGTGGGGGTTTTTCGCCTCGAATAAACACACAACCGATGAACACATCTGCAAATCGGAGAGACTTCTCAATATTATAGGGAGTGGCTAATGCGGTTACGGCTCGCTTGAAGGTTAAATCATGAATTTTACTCAAACGGACCAGATTGCGGTCGAGGACCATCACCTGCGCGCCCATTCCAATAAATGCTTTGATGGCGCTGGTTCCCAAATGGCCGGCCCCGAGTATCACCACCGAAGCAGAAGGGATGCCAGGCTGAGCGCTGATTAGGACTCCACGGCCGCCATTTTGCAGCTCCAGGTAGCGGCCCGCAATCTGCGGCAACATGGCGCCGGCAATCCCCCCCATGGCGTCTAAAACGGAATGCTCATTTTCATCCGTTCTCATGTATTCATAGCCTACCGCGGTAATTTTCTTATTGATGAGTAGATTGAAACTCCTGGGTGAGCGCATACCCAGATGCAAAGAGGAAAAGAGGGTTTGTCCGTCCACCATCATTTCGCATTCCGACTCGGTGGGCGGCTCGACCTTGATGATGGTATCCGCTCGGCCAAAAACCTCTTGAGGAGAATAGACGACTTCGCCACCTACATTTTGATAGTCCTGATCCGAAAAGCCGCTGTTGATTCCACAACCGCTTTCCACGTACACCCGGTGGCCTTCATGGGTGAGCTCGTAGACCCCGGCGGGGGTAACCGCAACTCGATTTTCATCGATTGAAATTTCCCGCGGAATCCCGATGTCCATTTGAATGACTCTCCAAAATCAAGGGGCAGATCAAAGACCGGTTCATTACCACCAGCAAAATGGATTATCTATTTGGATGGCACTCCATTCGCCAGTTCGAATTTTAAATCCCATCTGCTTAATTCGTTGGCCTCGACCCCTCTATGGTTAGAATATTTTTGAAAATTGAAAACTTCTAATTAGAAATATTTATTAAAAAATAAACTAGATGATTTTGAAAAGAATGAAAAGAAACGACCGATATTTTGGTGAATTAATCAGAAAAGACAAGCAAAAGTCTTTCGGTCTTTTCAAATAAACTTTAGAATTGCATTCCGTAAGATACGTCTTTGGGTGGTAATTTACAAATTCTATGCCACAAACACAAATTAAATAACTAAAATATATTAGTATAAGCCACTGATTTTAAACAAGCTAATTTTGAAATATTTTGACTTTTTGATGGATAGTTCGATTATTTCTCATTTTTAAGAATACCTAAATCAAAATTCCTAAAAGTGGGAAATTTTTTCTATAATTTTAGATCATTCAAAGTCGCTTTAGGAGAAGCCAGTTGCGGTTTTCAACGCAGAAATACCAGCCGGCCATCCAAAACTTGAAGCGGCGTGCTGATGCGATAAAGATACACGCCACTGGCCACCGGTCTGCCGGAATCATCCCGGCCCGGCCAGGTTATTTCGTGGCGCCCGACTGCAAAACGCCGGTTGTCCGCAAGGGTGGCAAGTCGCTGCCCCAGAATGTTATAAACACGTATCGTCACCTGAGTAGCCACCGACAGCTCAAATTGAATATGAGCCTGCAAATAACCGGGATTGGGCTGCACCACTGCGGTCAATTTCTGCGGCACCGCAGCCTGCTGAATGGGTTCCTGTACACTGGTCACGTTGAGCACAAATGGGGAGTCCATCACATCGGTGCCAATTAGGGTGCTGTCGATGGAATAACCCACCACCCGCAGCCAGCACTCGCTGCCGTTGACCACGTCGATCTGGCTCCAAAGGAAAGAGGTATCGGTCAAGGCGCGTGCGAGTTTTCTGAAACTCGCTTTGTTGTCCGTACTCAGCTCCAAATCGAAATAAATCGGCCGGCCGTCGTCCGGATTCAGCATCTGCCATCGAAAAGGCTGACTGCCATTCCAGTTTGTGCCGGCAGTTGGAAAAATCAATTGCATTCTGGGCGGCTGGTAATGATGCAACAATTCCGCGAAGCCAACCCCTTCCACAGCCTCGCCATTCACGGTTCCTTCAATCCGGGTGCTGCCTTCGTAAAAATGAAACGGTAAAACCACTTCCTGGTCATTAAATAGAGTCGTGATGGTGAGATCGATATCTTTGTAAGAAAAATGCCACTTCCGCGAATAACATCTTTCACCGTCTGGTGTGAACACAAATTGCAGTCTATTCAGACTAAAATCGGAGGTCGTTTCAGTTGTTTCCTCGTCGATATACATGCTGCAGATACGGAAACGTTCGTTAGCTGGAATACGATTATCCGGCGTGAAGATATTCCAGATATTCAAATCCATGCCGTTGGAAAGCTGGCAGCTAAACCACTCATACTTTTCACCGGCCAGGGGGGCCATTGCTTCAAAATATTGCCGGTCAATCCACGCGGTGCCGCTGATCGATTCCGAAACTCCATTCAGGGTGAGATTGCCCCTGACTGTCAAAAGGGTTTGTGAATAATAATAGGTCTGGCTATTTTCACCGAGATGAAGATACCCCGTACCGCCAACCATGAGCGGACGCTTGACGGTGTCATACCAGACGTCAATTTCTCCATATTGTGAATGAGCCGTTATATGGTACTGAAATGGAATCAAATTATTGTCTTGATCTCGTAAAGTTATCCATTCTTCTTGAGAACCGCCGATCACAAAAACCTTAATGTTCAGGTGATCCTCAGCTCGGACCCGCACCAGGTACGGCAAAGTCTCCGGAAAAAACTCGCCGGTGGTTTCGTTGGCGATGTTGAAAATACGAAATCCGTCGAATGAAAAGGGAGGGTAGTAAAAATAAGTGAGCATAAAACTGTACTCGGTACCGGTGGAGTCGCCGGTGACATGCGCCGTGGTGTACCACCACTCGACTTGCATCTGCCTATGCCAGCCTTCATCTTTCGGAAAATCGATGACGCTGCCTTGCTGGTGATAGGGGTAGGTTTTCCAGTCCTCCTGGGCTGCGGTGTTGATCGAAAACAATACAATCACTAAACTTGTGAACATGAAATACTTTTTTAGCATGATTCTTTTCTTCCGCCTCCTTTGAATAGATACCTTCCAGATCTTCGAGACCTGTAAGGTTTGTTGGAAATCATTCTACCTCCAGAACAAAATAGATGCCGGGCGGCGATATTTTGTCACAGGTCCAGCGCAGGGTGTTCGTTTGCTGGTCAAATTCCGTGGCATTGTGCTCAATGATTTCGCCGGCGTATTTTAAAGAAAAAGTAAATCCTTCGAAATCTTCCTTGTTCTCTGCATCTTTGCAGTAACCGAGAATGACCGTCAGGCGATCTTCTTCTTTGCGAAAGGTGAATTCTTCGTCTTGGGCGTCTGGCGCCAGAATACGAACGAAATTTTCAAAGGTGCCGGTAATGATCACCGTGCAGGCCGTATCCGTTTTATCGTGGAATTCGATGCTCGATTCCTCCATCAACTTGAGGATGGGTGCGGCCTCCTCTTTATACCCGCCGGAGTAAAATTCCGCCATGTCTTTTTTTCTATCTTCCAGAGTACCATCATACGTAAATCCCGTGAATTTGAAAGTGACCTTGCCATCCAGTCTTTCGGTCACCTCATAAGCCATTTCATAGCTTTCGTACTTCGGGCAGCCGCGCGGTAAAAACGACAAATATACAAACAAAGCCACCAGACCCCAGGTTTTTAAATGGATGAACATTCTTCTTTTCCTTCATTTGTTGAAAAGTCTTTTGGGATAATTGATATTGAAGGACTTCACTTATATTTAATCATTTATTGCAATTTAAGTTTCAGGCTAATTTGCAGATGATCATTTTGTTGGCGGTCCGGCACGCCGGATTGATTTAATGGACTGGTACTCGTTGTATGAATGGCTAGTTGAAAAAATACACCTCAGCCTGAATCCCGAAACAAGTTCGGGAAAGGCTATTTTTCATCAGGTCCTTCATGACTCTGTTGATTAAGTCTATTCTTCCATCGATCCTCATGCTAAAAGATTCTTCGACTTTATCAACAAAGTCATTCATGTTCACAATTTTCCATTGAAGGGGTTTATTTTGACTTGCCTTAAGCGCAATTGGTTGGGTCGGTACCAAAATCTCAAATTCGTTTCAGTAGCGTGACGGCACACTCTGGCTCTTTGGAGACCTATTACCGGATGAATTTCCCGTCATAAAGCAGAATTTTCTGCGGCAGTTTGCTTTCGCACACTTTCATGACCAGGCTGAGATCATTCACAAAACCCACTTAAAGAAAGTTATGGGGATTAGATTGTGGGTTTGTTTCAATGTTCAAACAGAATCGTTTGAATGGATTCAATATTTTCTGCCAAATCCCGCTTGTCACTTTGTTTCCCTGAAAGTCCGCGGTTGTCAGTTTCTTTCAACTGCCCCTCACCCCCGACTTAGAGCCGCAAAAAGGTTGTTAAAACAACAAAGTTTTTCAAGATAATAGAATATTCCCGCGTGCAGCTCACAGATGGTAGCTGCACACGGATTTTATTACCACCTAAGAGGACAAAGGATTACTTGATGCCGGCAATTTTTTCGAGCATGTCGGTGGTTAAGGATTTGGGACGTTCCAGCGCCTGTCCAACAGCCCGGTCCCAGATCAGATTGCTCAACACGCCGATGGCGCGGCCCACGCCAAACATGACGGTGTAGAAGTCATACTCTTTGACGCCGTAGTGCCACTGAATCACGCCGGAATGGGCATCGACATTGGGCCAGGGATTTTTGGCTTTGCCTTGTTCCTGTAAAATGGGGGGCACCACTTCATAGAGCATACTCACGAGTTTGAATATCTCATCGTCCGGCAGATGTTTTAAAGCAAATTCACGTTGCGCGGTGTAGCGTGGATCGGTTTTGCGCAGCACCGCATGCCCGTAACCCGGAATTACCTGTCCGGAATTCAGCGTGTCCCAGACGAACTGTTTCAGCTCCTCTTTCGTGGGGAGTTTGTTGCCCATTTTCTTCATCACATCCTGAATCCAGCGCAGTACTTCCTGATTGGCCAGACCGTGCAGGGGGCCGGCCAGCCCGTTCAATCCCGCTGAAAATGAATAATAGACGTCGGAAAGGGCTGAGCCCACCAGGTGTGTGATGTGTGCGCTGACATTGCCGCTTTCGTGATCGCTGTGCAGAATAAAGTACAAGCGGGAAATCTCATCGTACGGATGATCGATGCCCATCATGTGCGCGAAATTCGCGCCAAAATCCAATTCGGGATCCGGAGCGATGGGGGTGTTATCTTTGTATTTCAAGCGATAAATGTGCGCGGCGATTTCAGGCAATTTTGACAACAGATTCATGGCATCCTCATACATGGGATCCCAGTAATCCATTTTACTCATTCCGGCGTTATATTTTTTCACAAAGATGGACTCTCTTTGAATGGCCAGCACCGCAGATGAAAACATGCTCATGGGATGCGTATCTCTGGGCAGGGCATTGAGCATTTCAAATACGTACTGCGGCACCTTACTTCTTTTTTTGAAATCGTCAATCACATCTTTCACTTCTTCTTCCGTGGGGATGTCGCCGGTCAAAAGCAGGTACACATGGCCTTCCACGTAAGGCATTTCCGCACCCGGCGGTTTGGGCAATTTTTCCATGCATTCCGGAATGGTGTAGCCTCGGAATCGGATGCCTTCGTTTGGATCTAAGTACGAAATGTCGGTGGACAGGGATTTTAATCCACGCATGCCCCCATAAAACTGGCGGATGTGCACCTGATCCACCACCACATCACCGTACTCTTTCACCAACCGGTTTACTCGTTCCCTGTAACCAGGAATTTTTTCGGCTAATTTTGCTTTTAGCTTACTCATGGTTCTTCCTTTACATTTTAATATGAAAATGAATTGTTAATATGAAGGACCCATTGAAAAATAGCCTTTGATTCCGTTCTGACTCAAACGTATTTTTTCATGGTTAGTCCCGAAAAAAAATTCGGGAAACTATGAAAACTATTTAATAATCCTTCAAAACAGATTTTCAACTGGTCATTTATACTTTTACTTACTTTTTACACTTTCTTTCTGGACATTTAAGCTTGCTCCCTCGGCCATTTTTTAACCGAAGCGCTGCTCGCAGCTCTGCGAACGGGATGCTGCCAAGACCTACCGAAGAAGACGTCGCGACTGCGTTGCCTTGGTCGTGACCTATTTACTGGTCAACGCCATGACCTCTTCCGCTGTTTTTTGTACGGATTCCACCGATTTGGCAAAGGCGTTCTTTTCATTTTCAGTCAGCTCCATTTCGATGATGCGTTCCATGCCTCGAGCTCCCAGAACCACCGGTACGCCCACAAACAAACCGTTTACGCCGTATTCCCCTTGCAGCAGTGCGCTGGCGGGCAAAATTTTCTTTTTATCAAAGATGATAGCTTCGGCCATTTCCAGAGCGCTCCAGGCCGGAGAAACAAACGCTGAGCCCACGCCGAGCAGTTTCACCACTTCGCCGCCGGCTTTGCGGGTACGAGCTTCGATGGCGTCTAATTTTTCGGACGAGACAAACTTTTCCACGGGCATGCCCGCGATGCGACAGGCGGAGCGAATGGGCAGCATGTCGTCGCCGTGCCCCCCCAGGACCATGGCCTCGACATTTTCCACGCTGACGCCGGCTTCCTGTGCGATGAAATAGCGGTAGCGCGCGGAATCGAGCACGCCGGCCATGCCAATCAAACGCTCGCGCGCAGGTTTCAGGTTCATGTTCAAACGATAAACAATGGCATCCAGAGGATTGGCGATGGAAATGACCATGGCCTGGGGACAGTATTGGCTGATGCCGCCGCTCACCGCGTCGGTAATTTTTAAATTGGTCACCAGCAGCTCTTCGCGGGTTGGAATGGTGCCATCCGGTCGGGTGGTTCTGGGAACGCCAGCGGTATTGATCACCAGCTCTGCTCCGTCAATGACATCGTACTCTTTGCATCCTTGCGCGACAATATCCGAGGAAATCACAGGTGAGCCTTCGGCAATATCCAGTGTTTTGCCTTTGGCTAAATCGGGGCCTTTCACGTCCACCAGCGCCACCTGCCGCGCCAAGCGCCGGCGTACGATTTCCTGCACCAGAACCCCGCCGATGTTTCCGCCGCCAATAATTGCAATTTTTTTCAACATATTTTTTCTCCTTGCTTTTTTGGGAGATGACTTTATTACAATAATTAATTTTAATGACCAATTATTTCCACAACCGGAACGATTCCACTAAAATAAGATTTCCTTTAAAAATAAAAGAAGCATTGCCTTTCAATATAATACAATTGTCTGAATTTCGGAACAAGAATTTAAGAGATCAGGAATAAAACATTTCAAACGAAAATGTTATCAGGAAATGCTCACATACGCAGGCCTTTCGTTTTGCAATTTTAATGCCATGACCACGCTCTTTTAGTCAATAAATCTAAAGTACTGAAAATACGAAACTTCCTTGTTTTTTATTTTGACAAATTCTAAATAAAAGTCAGCCAGATTCTTATTTTTGAGAACTCACACGCAGGTAATTTCTCATGTTTTAGAAAATGCTTTTAATTTCACACGGGAAATAATTGAACATGGTCACATGCTCAAACACCGTCTTTGAGCGGGTTTAGACAAATTCGTTTACTCAAATCAGCAAGCCATATCTCTTCCAGAAAATGGAAGCGGACTTCTTCAGACTATCTATTCAGGTGACAGCAGAAGGGCGTTCAGATAGCGGATAACTTCCTGCACGATGCCGGGCTCAGCGGCTTGTAACTCCGTACTGAGGTTTGGGGAGAATGTGTACGGATCCAACGCTTCTACGGCAAAAATTTGGACTTGCTCGGGCATCTGATACCCACGTGCGCGCCCAAATTGAATCACAGATGGCAGCCCGGTGAAATGCGGCGAACAGGCAACCACCTGATCCGCCAGGTCTGCCGTATTCAGGCGATGAACCGAACCCACGGGATTTCTGTCATGAAAGACCCTTCCAAATTTGTAAATAAGTTGTGCGAAGCAGAACGAAAATAATCAGCCATTTTCTATTCGGTGGCAGTAACCATAGCCATAAGGATTTATTGCGGTCACCTACAAGATCAAAATCCAGGCTGTCATATAATTGTTTCACATACAAAACAAAAATTAAACAAAATTTCGTAAACCGTTGTTTTTATGCAGCATTTTTTTGCAAATTATATTGATGAAAACGGATTTTTGCATTTTTAAGAAATTAAGAGATAAATTACTCCTAAATTCAGGAGGATTAGAAGCGATTAAAACAATTTGTTTACCTTAAAGTTACTCATTTCAGAGTGAATTTTGAGTTTGAGAAGACGAACCCAACCTTCTTTACTCTTTGCAGGTTACCTTGTTAGTAGAATTGTCTTAAAACGAGTTTATATTTGCGAAATAAATTTTTGTTACTTAAATTTGAATATTACTCGT
>JBHHXN010000089.1:0-20944 GCA_046757025.1 bacterium | reverse complement strand
ATAAATCAAACAATCCGTCATCAAAACGGGCGACGAAAGGCGTCCATCAAAACATGGTTTTGTAAACAATAGGTGAATTTATGGCACTTGAACAAACCCCTGAAAACCTGAAAAAGGCTTATTGCGAGTCCCTGGCTTGCACAGGTATCGGTGCGGCGGTGAACCATTGTGATGGGCTATTTCCGCAAGAAGTGCTGGTGGTGGTACCGCAGGACCAGCACGACGACTACCCGGAGAAATTATTGTTGTGTGTAAATCAGGTGTGTACCAAAGAGCCGTACGTTTGGACGGTTGACCAGATACAACCCGTCATTAACGCAGGTGCGACATTTCAAGATCTATTCGACAACTGGTTTAATGAAATCATCTGGTAATAAATCATCGTAAAAATCCAAAAGAGGAAAATTTCATGAAGAAATTTGTGGTTCTGCTTTGTGCAATTGGCATGTTTTGGGAGATTGCAGAGGGATTTACCCAACCACTCAAATTACAAAGTGCGAAGTTGGTAGAAACGCTTTCTCCGGTACTGGGTAGTAATCAGGAAGTTCTGCGGCGGGAAATTCACTATTCCATAAATTGTCGATTGCAAAATGCGACCCGTGGAGATTCAGCAAAAATTCTCGATGCTCAAAATTGGCAGGTGTTCAATGACGGCCAGCTTGTAAAGCTCAGTCAAATTCTGTGGCGCCGCAACCGACCCCATTCCGTAAAACTTGTGGGTGCGTTTGGTGAGAAAGATAAACTGGTGATTAAATTTACACATGCGGAACCGGCGCAGGGCATCCTCGTCAGCATAGATCAAGCCACGGTGGGCAAAACTAAATGGGGCTTTGGAAAAAATCAGGCCTTGGATTTCAACTTGCAGCGGCTCATGAACCAGAAAGCGCTTTATGCTTTTGAGTATCAATTTAAAGTGAACGTCATGGAAAGGAACTTGTTTAACAACCACGGGAATTTTTGGCTGCGTTCGCTGTCTTTGAATTTAATTTCCTCCGGTACCTTTGCCAGCGACGATACGGTGCGCAACGGCACCCAAAGCTCTTTCGAGCTGGCATTCAATCCGTTTTACTTTGCCAGCGGACTCATTTACCGCTCGGAATTGAACTTTTCCTACCAAATCGAAACCGAGATGAACGACCCTCGAGACAAGGTGTTTGACGTCCTCAGCCGGCATTTGAAGCTCGGCCTGGAAGTGGAAATCCCCTGGAGCAATTATCCGATTTTTAAACTGCACACGCAAACCGGCTACGCCCGGTTGGCCATGCCCGTGACGTTGAATCTGGATTATGTCTTTTCTGGAGAAGACGATAAAAACAACGACACCCCGGCGCGGTTGGAATTCAAAGCGCGCTACGAGCTGGCGTTTTCACCCTATCTCATCGTGCAAGGGCAGTGGCGCCGAACGAAATTTTACGACGCTCCGCCGGGCTTCGACGACTCCGCTACCTTTTATTCCATCGCCATTGCCCAGGATTTGGACGCCGTGAAAAAAACGCTGGGCATTTTGAAAATTATTTTAGGACCCGAAGAAGAGATGCGCGGAAAAAATTTCATTTTCTTTCGCCTCACCAAAGGCAGAAAAGCGCCAGATTTTGAAGACATCGATGAAAAAGTCATTGGGTTTGGAACGTATTTTTAACTCTTAAATTGGGGGGCACCAGGCTGTCCAAAAAAGAAAACCGGTCCTTTTGAACGAAGCGGAGAAGCTCCATGTTTGTGCGTAAATCGGGAAATTCTTTGTCTGGGAGTTTATCCCTGCGCGAGGCGCAGGAGAGGCTCTGAGCAACGATGCAGGATTCTTAAGAACGATCCCAAATGGGTTTTCTTTCAAGTACGAATTTGTGATTGTTTCTTTCCAATTTATTGCATATAATCAATCTTAAGTGTTCTATTTTAAAAAAGAAGATTACGGCCTTTATTTTTCGTGAATGTTATTTTGAATCATTCCACCGGGAAGTGCGTTTTTAGAAAATCTTTTGCCAGAGCTGTATCGTTTTCAGTCGGTTTGTGGATTCTGTGGACGTCACTTTGTTTTGCCCAATCTCCCTACCAAACCAACGCGATTCAAGAGGCGGTTTTGACTGCCGGCGGAGGCGGTTTGCTGTTTTTGGGCCACCTATTTGAGGAAAATCTCGAGCCGCTCACGCCGTCTGATATCGATAATTTGTCAAAAGATGACGTCAACGGTTTCGACCGCTGGGTCTGGTCAAATTGGTCGCCCGATGCCGCCACGGCCAGCGACCTGTTTCTTTACGGCAATCTAACTTTGCCACTCACACTGCTGTTTTCAAGCGAAATCAGAGGGGATGCGGGCCTGGTGGGTTGGATGTACCTGGAAACGTTGATGCTCACCAGTGCCGGCATGCTGCTGAGCAAGGCTCTGGTGGGTCGCACCCGGCCTTTCGCCTACAATCCGGATGTTGATATCGAGGACAAAATAATGGATAACGATGCCCGTAAATCGTTCTATTCCGGTCATACTGCCCTGGCTTTTTCCTCGGCGGTTTTTTTCTCGAAAGTGCTCAGCGATTATTATCCTGAATCCCGGTGGATAAAAGTCGTTTGGGGCGGCTCGTTGGGTGTGGCAGCTCTGGTCGGATTTCTGCGCATGCAAGCGGGCAAGCACTTTCCCACGGATGTTTTAGCGGGAGCCGTGATGGGGGGCGTCACCGGTTACCTGGTGCCTTTTTTGCACGAAAGTGATCGCAAAAACAAAGCGGCCATTTTCCCGTCAACGAAAAAAAACGTCACAGTGATCACGTTTGTTTTGCATTTTTAATCGCATAAATTTAGATGAATATTTAACCGAAGTTGAGCGATTGAGCCTTGCATTTATTCATCAATGGGGGATGGATTTGGAGGACACGTATTAAGGTGGTTGTGACCAAACCCTGGCACACCGGCCTCTCCCCCATCAGAATCGCTCAATTGAGGCTTAACTTAACAATTCACGATTTCTCTATTGCAGCCATGAGTTGGTTTAAACACGTTTTAGATCGCGTCAACAGTTTTAAATTCGCTATCCAGGGCATCGGCTTCATGATCAAGTCGCAGCAAAACGCCTGGATCCATGCAGTGGTGACGGGCCTGGTGGTATTTACGGGCTGGTTCTTTGGCTTCACAAAGTTCGACTGGTGCTGGGTGGTTCTGGCCATGATTTCTGTATGGACGGCCGAAGCATTTAACACCGCCCTGGAATGTTTAACCGACGCGGTTTCCTCGGAATTTCACCCGCTGCTGGGCAAAGCGAAGGATGTGGCAGCCGGCGCCGTGCTCATTACGGCAGTTGGCGCGATTATCATCGGTTTGTTGATCATCGGGCCGTATCTATGGGAATGGATAAACCTTACAGGTCGTTGAGACCAGAAACCTTCCAGGTCTCTAAGACCTGGAAGGTTTAGATTGAAAGGGAGAGCAAAATGTTAGGAGCCATTGCCGGCGATATCATCGGTTCGGTTTACGAGCACCACAGCATTAAGACAACTAAATTCCCGCTGTTTGTGCCGGCTTGCACTTTTACCGACGACACGGTTTTAACCATAGCAGCGGCGTATGCGATTCTGGAAAATGAGGATTTTGTGACCTCGTTTAAAAAGTTTGGACGGAGATATCCCTTTGCCGGTTACGGCGGCTCATTCATCCAATGGCTGTTTTCAGAAGACTGCGAACCGTACAACAGTTGGGGAAACGGCTCGGCCATGCGCGTAAGTCCGGTAGGATTTGCATTCAACACGATACAAGATGTTTTGCAGACGGCGGCAAAAAGCGCGGCAGTCACTCACAATCATCCCCAGGGAATCATCGGTGCCCAGGCCACAGCCCTGGCGATTTTTCTGGCGCGAACCGGCAGCAGCAAAAAGCAAATTCAAAATGAAATTAGTGACCGCTTTGACTATCAGCTCAATCGCGCTTTAGAAGACATTCGGCCAGTTTACACTTTCGATGTTTCGTGCCAGGGTTCGGTGCCAGAAGCGATCATCGCTTTTCTGGAGTCTGAAGATTTTGAAAGCGCCATTCGCAATGGTATTTCGTTAGGCGGTGACAGCGACACCATTGCCTGCATCGCCGGCGGTATCGCCCAGGCTTTTTATAAAACCCTCCCGGAAAAAATCGTCCAGCCGGTGAGAGAAAAATTGCCGGATGAATTTCTGGCAGTTGTAGATGATTTCAATGCAAAATTTGGTTTGTAGAGTTTAGGAAGGTCAATTGCATCTGTTCGCTGTTTATTTAAGGCGGGAGAATCCATGCACGTGAAAAAAACACCAGTAGATTTGCCGGCGAAGCCCGGAGAATTTCAACCCCTCACGCTTGGCTCGTTTTCGGTGTGGCCGCCGGTGGTATTGGCGCCCATGGCGGGCATCACCAACGCCCCTTTTCGCGTTTTGTGCCGACGATTTGGCGCCGGCCTGTTTGTCAGCGAAATGGTGACCGCCCGCATGATCGTGCGGCGACATGCCCACACCTTAAAATTAGCTTCCTTTGCGCGGGATGAATTTCCGCGCAGTCTTCAGCTCTACGGCGTGGAGCCATCGATTTTGGGGGAAGCCGTCGCCTATCTGGTGAATGAGAATTTGGTGGATCACATCGACTTGAATTTTGGCTGTCCGGTGCGGAAGATTACCAGCCGCGGCGGCGGGGCGGCCATCCCAGTCAAACCCAAATTGTTGCGGAGTCTGGTGCGCGCAGCCTGTGAAAACGCCGGCAGCATTCCGGTCACCATCAAATTTCGCATCGGCATCGACGCAGGGCTGGAGACGTACCTTACTGCCGGCCAGATCGCTCAAGAGGAGGGGTGTGCGGCGGTGGCCATGCATGCCCGTACCGCAGCCCAGCTTTATCAGGGCCGGGCGCAATGGCACACCATCGCCAGGCTAAAACAGCACGTCACTTCCATCCCTGTACTGGGCAATGGCGATATCTGGCAGGCTGGCGACGCGTTGCGTATGATGCGCACAACCGATTGCGACGGCGTGGTAGTGGGGCGTGGCTGTCTGGGGCGGCCTTGGCTTTTTCGCGACTTGCTGGAGATGTTCGAAGGGCGACAACCGCAGCCCGCACCGGTGCTCGGTCAGGTTGTGAAAATCATGATGGAACATGCCCGGATGCTCTGCGACTGGCTGGATGAACCCACGGCCATGCGCACTTTTCGCAAACACTTCACCTGGTACCTGAATGGATTTACGCGCACGCCCGACATGCTCGGTGCACAGCTTGCACAAATTACCTCGTTTCAGCAGCTTGTCCAATTGGTGGAAACCTTGCCGCCGGAGGAACCGTACCCGCCATTGAAAAATCGCCCCCGGCTTCGTGAACGGCGCGGTCGGCAGAAAGTCAAACTGCCCCCAGGTTATTTGGAGAATCTCGACGATGATTCGGTTCCAGGTGCCGAAGCGGAGCTGGCCATTTCGGGAGGGTAATCCGCGCATGGCCGGAGAGAGGCGTCGATAAAATGTAACTCTGTGCGCGGAATTGCCTGTTTGGCTGACAATTCAAGGTCGTAAATTCACGATTCAAACCATAGTACTTGAATTATTTTTAAGGCATGCTTATATTGTACGATTATCTAAAAATATCAATATGATAATTTTGGAGGGTTGCTGAGCTAACTGGATTGCCGTAGATATTTTGTTTTAATTTATTAAGCGGGCTTTTGCGCTATCTAAATCAACAAGCGGTAATATATTTCAAAAATAAAAAATCAATGCTTTCGGAAAATCCATGAAAAACCAGCTTAAAATTGCCCACATCGGCGCCGGTTATTGGGGCAAGAACATCGTACGGAATTTACACGAATTAAAAGCGCTTTCTCTAATCTGCGACGCAAAAAAGGCGACTCTGGAGAAGTTCCGTTCGCTCTATCCCGAAGTATCTTTATCCACAAATTACAAAGACGTGCTGACCAACGATTCGATCACCGCGGTCACCGTTGCCACGCCAGCGGCCACCCACTATGAACTCGCGCGTCAGGCGTTAATGGCGGGCAAAGACGTGTTCGTGGAAAAACCGCTGGCGTTGAAAGTGGCAGAAGGGGAAGAACTGGCAACGCTGGCACAAAAACAAAATAAAATCCTCATGGTGGGACACATTCTGCGCTATCATCCGGCTATCGAACGCATCAAAGAGTTGATGGAGGAAGGCCGGTTGGGCCGGGTGGGTTACTGTTACTCCAACCGCCTCAATCTCGGCCGCGTGCGCAAAGAAGAAAACATATTATGGAGTTTTGCTCCCCATGACATTTCCGTGCTCAATTATTTGCTCGACGGGCCTCCGGAGAGGGTGAATGCATCCGGAGAAGTCATGCTTCAGCCCGGCATTCACGACGTCACACTGACCGTGATGAAATGGCCCAGCGGCGTGATGGCGCATATTTATTTGAGCTGGCTGCATCCTTTCAAGGAGCACCGACTGGTGATCGTGGGCGATAAAGCTATGCTGGTTTTTGATGACACCAAAGAGCACGAAAAGCTGCTGATTTACGATCGCGGTATCGATTTTATCAAAGGCGAGCCGGTGAAGCGCGACGAAGCGCCGCAGGCAGTGGAATTTGCCAGCACCGAGCCGCTGAAAAACGAGCTGCAGCATTTCATCCACTGTGTGCAAAATCGCCAGCAGCCCAAAACCGACGCTGCGGAAGCTCTGGCGGTTCTGAAAGTCCTCAAACACGCTCAGGAATCTTTGCGTGCCCCTGCAGAAAAATTACCTTCTGAAAATAAAGCCGATTATTTTGTGCACGACACCGCGGTGGTGGATAGCGGCGCGCAAATCGGTCGCGGTACCAAAATCTGGCACTATTCCCACATCATGCCCGGCGCCAGAGTGGGCGAAAAATGCAGTCTGGGGCAGAACGTGTTCGTGGCAAACAACGTCGTCATCGGCAATAACGTCAAAATTCAAAACAACGTCTCGGTTTACGAGGGGGTAATTCTGGAGGACGACACCTTTTGCGGCCCTTCCATGGTTTTCACCAATGTTAAAAATCCCCGTTCGGCGGTTCCGAGAAACACTTCTGAAGATTACCTGACCACCCACGTCAAAAGAGGCGCCAGTCTTGGGGCCAACTGCACCGTGGTTTGTGGCGCCACCATCGGCGAAAATGCCTTTGTGGCGGCCGGCGCCGTGGTAACCCGCGATGTGCTGCCTTCGGCGCTGGTGGCCGGGGTGCCGGCCCAGCAAATTGGCTGGATGTGTGATTGCGGCTTTCGGCTTCAGCAAAAAGAAACTCTCCTGACCTGTCCCGAGTGTGGTTCAAAATACCATCTGAAAAATAACCGTACGCTGCAGCCGGCTTAGATGAACCCTGCAAAAAAGAAAGTCCTCATTATTACCTATTATTTTCCCCCGTCTGGCGGCGCCGGTGTGCAGCGAACCTTGAAATTCGTGAAATATTTGCGAGAATTCGGCTGGGAGCCGGTGGTGTTGACGGCAAACGAGGCCGATTATCCGGTTTCCGACCCCGCTTTATTCGAGGAGGTGCCGCAGGGTGTGAAAGTCTATCGCTCACGCATCATCGAACCCTATCGCTGGTACCGCAAATTCACCGGCCGCGAAGCCTCGGAATCCACCGACATCGCCACCCTGACGCTGGACGAGAAGGAAAAACGTCGTGTCCGTGAGCGCGTCTCCGAGTGGGTGCGCGCGACGTTTTTCGTGCCGGACGCCCGCATCGGCTGGTTGCCGTTTGCTTACCGAATGGGCAGGCAAATTTTACGATCTGAAAATATCCAGGTAATTTTTTCATCTGCGCCGCCCTACACCACGCATTTGATCGGGCTGAAATTACACAAACAAAGTCACCTGCCGTGGGTGGCGGATTTTCGGGATTCCTGGATCGGCTGGGTTTCGGCGCCACAGTGGCGTCCGGCCATTTCCCGTGCCATCGAAAAAAGAATGGAAGCGTCCGTGCTGCAACAGGCGGATCGGATTTTGACCGTGTCGCAGGGGGTGAAAGAAGATCTGCTCAGCCGTCACACCCGCGTGCGAGAGGCCCGCTGGCAGCTTCTGCCAAACGGCTTTGATGCCAGTGATTTTGAGAAGGTTCAACCCGCGGCAAATAAATCAGCATGGACCCTCACATACAGCGGTTCGTTATACGGCCCGCGCCATCCGGAATATCTTTTGCAGGCGCTGGAATCCCTTCAAAAAGAAAAACCAAAGCTGCTCGAAAAATTTTGTCTGCGTTTTATCGGGCGGTTGGGAAAACCCATTCTCGAACGCATTCAGGTTTCACCCGTACGACGCCTGATTGAGGTGGTGCCCTATTTGACGCACAAAGAGAGCCTGGCTTATTTGCTGGCGAGCGACGTGCTGCTTTTGATAATCGACGATGCGCCGGCTAACAAGGGTATCCTCACCGGCAAATTGTTTGAATACATCGGCGCTGGGAAACCCATTTTGGCCCTGGCTCCCGAAGGGGAAGCCGCCGATTTGATCTACGCTAACCATCTCGGCTGGGTCGCACCGCCAAAAGACAGGGCAGCCATTCAAAAAGTATTGCAGCACATTTTGGAGAAAAGGAATTCAGGTGAGTGGATGAAAATGACACCTTCACCACGGCTGCAGAAATTCGAACGGCGACATCAGGCGGGCGAGTTGGCCAAAATATTGGAGGGACTGACTTAATGGATATGAGAAGGGAACCGGCTCAGGGGTTGAAGAATGATTCAGGTAATAAAACTGAAAAACAAAAGCGATTTGTTGAGCGATTTAAAACATCCTCAATCAGGTAATTTGCATGAAAATTAAAGTATTTTTAGTCGCTGGCGCCCGGCCGAATTTTATGAAAATTGCGCCGATTTACGAAGAAATGAAAAAGCATCCCCAGCGGTTTGAGCCCCTCATCGTACACACCGGGCAGCATTACGATGAAAACATGTCAAAAGTGTTTTTCGATGATCTGAAATTGCCGCGGCCGCAGATATACCTGGAGGCGGGATCCGGCAGTCACGCCGAACAAACCGCGGAAATCATGAAACACTTTGAGCCCCAACTTCTCGAGCACAGACCGCAGATGGTCATGGTGGTGGGAGACGTCAATTCCACCATCGCCTGCGCTTTGTGTGCCACAAAAGTGCAAATTCCGTCAGAAAACCTGTTGCGGCTTCGCCAAAACTTCGAAGATTATTTGATGAAACGAGCTGTGGCTGCGGAATCGCCGGCGCCAGATAGATGGCAGAAGCGCTCCGAGACCGCGCCCTTGATTGTGCACATAGAGGCCGGGGAACGCAGCTTTGATTTCAACATGCCGGAAGAGGTCAACCGGGTGACCACCGACGTCCTCTCCGATATGCTGTTCACCACCTGCCGCGATGCGGATGAGCACCTGCTGGCCGAAGGAGTGGACGCACGCCGAATTTTTCGCGTGGGCAACATCATGATCGATTCCCTGAAAAAATGTCTAAAAAAAGCGGAGAAATCGCAAATAATCCACAAGCTCAATGAAAAGTATCGGCCTGCGCATGTGCAGCCCATTCGGGATGGGGAATTTGCACTGGCCACTTTGCATCGGCCCGGCAATGTGGATGAAGCCGCCACACTGGCCACGATTCTTTCGGCGCTCATGCGAGTTAGCGTCGATTTGCCGATTATTATTCCCCTGCACCCGCGAACGCACAAGCTGCTTCAAAAACTGCCGCAATCGCTGATACAAAAATTAGCGGTCAGCCAACTGCTGGTAACGGAACCAGTGGGCTATCTGGATTTTCTGCACTTGCAGACCAAAGCCCGCCTGGTTTTGACCGATTCCGGCGGCGTGCAAGTAGAAACCAGCTACCTCGGCATTCCATGCCTGACCCTCCGGCCCACTACCGAGTGGCAGATTACTTTGCACGAGGGCAGTAATACCCTGGTTCCGGTGCAGGAGCAAGCTATCGCCGAAGCCGCGAAAAAAGCGCTGCAAAGGCACACGGGCCGGGCGTCATCCATTGCACTATGGGATGGCCAGACCGCTGTCCGCATTGTGGATTATCTGAAACAGTTTTTGATGTGAAATGAAAATTGCCATTATCTGTCCGGATTACCCTTCTGAAAATTCCAGCGCATTCGCTTTTGTTCACCAGCGAGCCAAATGGTATCTGAAGTTCGGCCATGCGGTGGAGGTTTTCGTCATTCAAAAACAGGATTATTGCTATCAATTCGAAGGGGTGGTGGTTCACAAAACGCAAAAGCCGGTCTTCGCCAACAAGGTTGACCGTTTTGCGCCGGACGTGCTGGCGGTTCACTTCGCCACCTGGTGGATGATTCCAACCATTCAACCATTGCCTTATCCCAAAGTGGTTTGGGTGTTAGGCCATGAAGTACTGTGGAGCTTTCGGTTGATGTCCTCGAAAAATAAACTGGATTGGGTTAAAAAACGGTTGGTGCTGCTTCCGAGATTGATGGTGCAATTGCGCCTGATCCGACGTTTTCTGCATCAGGCTGATTCCAGCGTCTTTGTGTCAAACTATTTGTTGCGCGCGGCAGAAAAACACACGCTGGCCCGGTTCAAAAACGCCTGCATCATTCCGAATGCCGTGGACACCCGGCTTTTTTCATACAAGGAACCGGCGAATTTCACCAAAGGCATCTCTGTGCGCAGCCTGGAACGTTCGGTTTATGGCCTTGATGTGGCCATCAAAGCTTTTTCAAATTTGGAAAGCGCCAGTTTAGCCATTTACGGCTGCGGCCGCTATTTCCACAAATATTCAAAAATGATCACAAAGTATCGTTCCAATACGACTATTCACTCGCGGCATATTCAACATCATACATTGCCGGAACTTTATCAGCAATTCGGCTTTTTTGTGGCGCCGAGCCGTCAAGAAACCCAGGGCGTCGCCATGTGCGAAGCCATGGCATGTGGGAGGCCGGTGGTGGCCTCCCGAGTTGGAGGCATTCCGGAATTTGTGCGGGATGGCCTGGACGGTTTGCTGGTGCCGCCAAATGATCCCGCTGCTCTGCAAAACGCCGTTTTAGAGTTGATCTCAGATAAAAAAAGATTTCTCCAAATGTCACTAAACGCCCGCAATCATATCGATTCCATTTGCAATGCATTGAAAATCACCGAACAAGAAATCGCCGTGCTGAAAAAAGCCACCAAGATATCTGTGAATTCAGATTGATTTACAAACCGCAAGGAACTGAGATGAAAAGTCTAACCAAACGCCTAATTGGAAAAGTGCGCTATTTTTTACTCGATGCCACCGAACGACGACACGCTCTAGTGGGGCCGCCCGAACTGTGGAAAATGAAGCGAGATTTTCAGATTCACTTTTTAAAGCGGGTTGGTTTGCAGCCGCAGCATTTCTTGCTCGACATCGGTTGCGGCACACTTCGCGGTGGCATTCCCATCATTCAGTATCTCGACCCAGGCCATTACTTCGGAATCGAGTCCAGGGAGGAGGTGCTAACCGAGGGGCAAAGAGAGCTGGTGAGCTTTAAATTAACCAGTAAAGAACCGCGCCTCATTTGCGAAGGGGATTTTTCTTCAATCAATTTAAAGCAAACATTTGATTTTGTGTGGGCTTTCTCGGTGTTCATCCACATGACCGATGACATCGTCCAGCATTGTTTAAAATTTGTTGAACAGCATTTGAAAATGGCGGGTGCTTTTTACGCCAATGTGAATATTGGAGAAAATAACCGAGGCAACTGGCAGGGTTTTCCAGTGGTTTACCGGCCTCTTGAATTTTACCAGGAAATTTGTATAAATTGTCATCTGCGTGTACAAGATATCGGTTCGTTAGCCGATTACGGACATCGTACTAAATTCAAGGCGCAGAACGATCAGAGGATTTTAAAAATCACCCGGCAATAAATCAAAAATTGCCGTCAATGCAAAAAAATTGGATAATTGATCGCGCTCGTAAAAATGAACCTGCCATTTCTCAAAGAAACTAAACAAAAATTATTGAGCCCACTGACCTTACAATTGGCTCAGCTCTTTTTGACCATTTTTCGAAATCATCCCCTCATCACAAAAGAACAGAAGGAGACGTTTCGGCCCTTTTTTATCATTGGCTCCGGCCGCTCCGGCACGACTTTGCTGAGAACCATTTTGATGCGGCACCCGGCCATCGCCATCCCTCCCGAAACATACGGTCTGCTCAACGCCATTAAGAAATATATCCGGTACAATGGATTGGACTGGCAAGATTTGGTCAACGTCGTGCTTGGTGAATTTCACGCGCATCCAACCTTTCAATATTGGGAGACGGATTTGTGGCCCATCCGTTTTGAATTATACGACACACCTGAACGGGATCGTTCTCTCGCCCGAATCATTCACTCTGTTTACCAGTGCTATCTTCAAAAACACAAATCGACAGCCACCATCTGGGGCGATAAGACCCCGTTCAACACCTTGCGATTGAAGTGGATAAAAAAAGTCTTTCCACGCGCGAGGTACCTCCATTTGCTGCGAGATGGCCGCGACGTGGTGAGCTCGTATCTAAAAGCAAAACTGATGCCCTCCGTTGAGGCCGCCTGCCATCGTTGGAATACCTCGCTGGATGCAGCGGACCGCTTCGAAAAATCCTGTGGACCCGGTCAAATAATTTCCTTGCGTTATGAAGATCTGGTAGAGAAACCGGCGGAGCTGACAGATAAAATTTGCCGTTTTTTAGAAATCGAATACTTACCGGAAATGATTGAAAACATGACGGTAAAACTAGGCGATGAGGCTTTGGAGCACCTTAAAAATGTTCAAAATCCCATCAACAAAAAATCCATCGGCAAATGGAAAAAACATCTTTCGCCGGAAGAGCAGATGCTCACCATCAAATTGCTCAAAGATCGTCTCATCAAGAAAGGTTACCGCGTTGATTAAATATGCCGGTTGTTGGTTCACCTTTCCAATTACTATTTTGCATGCCAAATGAATTCCCATCGAATGAACAGTCAGAATGTTGATCAGGAGTTAAGCCGAGTCAGCAAAAACACGCTCATTTACAGCGTGGGCAACATCGGTGTAAAAAGCGTTACGTTTCTGTTAATTCCGTTATACACCAGGTACTTATCCACCTACGAAGTTGGTATCATTATTTTGTTAGAACTTCTGGAAGTTCTGTACAATTATGTGGCGCCGTTGGGAATGCTCAACTCCCTCTGGCGTTTTTTTAATGTAGAAAAATCCAGTGGGAATGAAAAGCGACTCATTTTCAGTCATTTTTTTTTCATTCTGATTTCGAATGCCGTTCTACTCATTTTCTTGATTCCCTTGAGCCGTTTGGTCGCTCAATACTATCTTTCCGATGCAAGCTTTACAAAATTACTGCAGTTATTTTTTGTCGCTCTGTTTTTGGGTCTGGCCCGAGTCTTTATATTGACGCTCTTGCGCATCATTGAAAAAGCCCTTTTATTTACCGTCGTGGTTTTGATCGACTTTGTTTTACTTATTGGTCTCACCATCTGGTTTGTGGTGGGATTCAAGTTAGGTTTATGGGGCGTCATTTATGCCAAACTCATCGCCTCGACGTTGATTTTTATCATCGCCGTGGTGCACGTGATTAAATCGTACCGCGTGCATTTTTACTTTGCTAATGTGAAGCGGTCGTTGCGTTACGGTTTTCCGCTCATCTTTCACGGCATCGGCCTTTTGATTCTTACCATGTCGGATAGATTAATCATAAAGCAATTGATTTCCACAGAGGCAAGCGGCATTTACGGCATTGCTTACAAATTTGGAATGATATTGAATATGGTTCTGGTCACACCGTTCGTTCAGGCCTGGCAGCCCATCATGTTTCGCCTGGAAAATGCGCCGGACCAAAAGATCACCTATCAAAAAATCGCCCTGCACTTTACTCAAATTGGCATCCTGGTGTGGCTGATGGTGTCGGTACTCTCCAGGTATTTATTGCAAGTTTCTACTGTGGAAGCCTACCATTCCGCTTATATCATCATCCCGTGGATTGCCTTCTCCTATTTACTGTATGGATTACAAAACGTTTTCAAATCCGGCGCGTTGCTCCACCTTAAATCCCTGCAAATGACCGGTTTTAGCCTGATAACCGCAGCCATGAATATTCTCCTGAACTTTTTGCTGATACCAGCCTGGGGCATTCTGGGAGCCGCCATCGCAACCATCGTCTCCTATCTGTTCTTGATGTTACTGGTACTGAGACTGTCTCAAAAGGTTTTGTTCATTAACTGGCGCTGGCATAAAATGCTTGCGACCGTTTTCCTGGGTGTGGGGGTTTTTAGTTTGAGTCTGGTCCGGATCCATCACACTTATTTGAATTTTGCCAAAGACTTCGGTCTCATTCTTCTGTTGCCGGTGGCGATGATTCTGCTGAAACTCATTTCACTCAAAGAAATCAAAAGACAGGTGGTCAATTTTGTGCACGGAGCTCCTTAATAATTTGACTGTTGATTCGTGTGAATAATTGCATTCTTCCCTTTACTTTTTTTTGAGATTTCATTATTATATTTGCCATAATTCAACTCAAGGTAAAAAATATGTCCAAAAAGAAAAAGAAAACCCGCAGCGAAAAAAAACTTTCCAGGCCTGTGGCGTCTTCCACGAGCTCGATAAAAAGATTGGTAACCGCTTACCCCAACCTCATTCCGCTGCTCATTCTCTTTTTGCTGCTGCTGATCACTTTCAATGAACTCCTATTTGGCGGAAAAACTTTTTTATCTTCGGATAGCATCAATTCAAAAAGCATGGTGACTTTTGTGAAGGGAAATTTGCAGCAAGGCACCTATCCCCTGTGGAATCCCTACAATTTTTCCGGCATGCCCTCCTTTGCCAGCCTGCACAGCGCACCGTATGTGGACATCTTCGGGGATGTGATTTTGGGCGTTTACTGGCTTCTGTCCAAAATTTTTCCTCTGCCCGAATTCTTCAGAGTCTTTGCTAACTATTTTTTGTTCGGTTTGTTTACATACTTGCTAATGATGAGGACCGCCCGATCGCGCATGGCTGCCCTGTTTTGTGCGCTGGCGCTGGTTTTTCAACCGCAAATCATTTCGTTTACCGCCTTCGGCCATAACACCAAAATCGCCACCGCGGTTTTTATTCCACTCATTTTTCTTTTATTAGATGAGCTGCTGCAAAAACGGCAATTGCATTATTTCGCCTTGTTAGCTCTATCAGTGGGTTTTCAGTTGTTGCGGGCGCACACCCAAATCGCCTACTACACATTCATGATGATCGGGTTTTACCTGGTTTACTGGTTTGTGGAAAGCCTGATTAAAAAACATTCGAAAATGGAAATTTTGAAATCAATATCTCTGGTGGTTGCGGCCCTAGTGGTGGGCGTGGCCATGTCTTCCTGGCTCTATCTTTCCGTGCTGGAATATGCTCACTATTCCATCCGCGGCGGCGGCACGGGTCTGGATTATATTTATGCCACCAACTGGTCGTTTTCACCAAAAGAAATGGTCACTTTTTTTATCCCGTCCTTTATGGGATTCGGCGGCGAAACTTACTGGGGCCCCATGCCGTTTACGGATTATCCCCTTTACTTTGGCGTCGTCACGCTGTTTTTTGCCGGTCTGGCGCTACTTCTGAATCGCGACAAATACGTGGTGTTTTTTACCATTTTGGCATTGGTTTCTCTGGTGGTCTCATTCGGCAAACATCTGCCCATTTTATATGGACCGTTGTTCAAATTTTTACCCTTTTTCAACAAGTTCCGGGTGCCCACCATGATCCATATTTTGCTCGGTTTTGCAATGGCGGTTTTAGCGGGATTGGGTTTGAATGCGCTTACAAATTTAAAAGACCATTTTAAACATAAACATGTTCGCTTATACATTTATGTGTTTGCTGGAATCGGGACGTTATTCACCCTGTTTTTAGCTTTTGGAGAATCGACTTTCTTAAATTTAATCATCGCTTCCGGCAAACAAATGTCCGCCGCTGTGCGAGAAGCAGCTTATAAAAGTGCGGTGTCTGATGCGCTTAAAATGATGTTTCTCATCGGCGGTTCTGGATTTTTGGTGCGGTACTTTTTAAAAGGTAAGATATCGGGCAATATGTTGGGCGGAGCTTTGATCCTTTTGTTGGTGGTGGACCTCTGGTGGGTCGATTTTAAAATCATCAACCCCAAGCCGCAAGTGCAAAAGGAGAATTATTTTGCGGAAACGCCGGCTGTGCAGTTCCTCAAAAGCCAGAAATCCGTTGAGCCGTTCCGCATTTTTCCGGTGTACGACAACAAACCCGAGAACTGGTACATGTATCATAAAATTCAAAACATCCGCGGGTACCACGCTGCCAAACTGAAAATCTACCAGACCTTTTTAGAACGCACCGAAATCGACACCCGCAACCGCTACGGATTTCCGCCGTTTCTGGCCAAGTATTTGAAACTCATTTTCAACGATGGCCAGCCTTCTCTGCAAGTGGTGCCGCCGGAGCAAATTCCAGCCGCCCGTATCCGCACTGACAACGCCATTCTGGACATGTTGAACGTCAAATATCTCATCTCATTTTATCCAATTCCGGATGCACGATTTAAACAGGTATTTCAGGGCCAACCGGCGGTTTTTGAAAATACCGGCGTGCTGCCGCGCGCTTTTTTTGTGGACAAAATCACCGTGCTCAAACATCCCGATGAATTTTTTGACTATCTCAAAAGCGGCGATTTTCAACCCGGCAAGGAAGCCCTGCTGGAAGAAGAACCGGCTTTTGATATCGAGCCCTCCGCTGAAAATCGCGTTGTTATCACTGATTACGGAATCCATGAAATCAAGCTCACGGCGCAGGTGGCAAAGCCCGCTCTGCTGGTTTTGAGCGAGATCTACTATCCCGCCGGCTGGAAAGCCTACGTGGATGGCAAAGAGACAAAAATATACAAAACCGATTATCTTTTGCGCTCGATTTTGTTGCCGCCTGGCGATCACAAAATCCAATTTGTTTTTGAACCCACGTCCTTTACTCTGGGAGTCTGGCTGACTTTCGGCATTCTCTTTGTCTTGTTAGCGATATTGGTTTATCAGTGGCGATTTCAACGCCCCAAACCGCTCACGGTGGTTGCGGCATGAAGATCAATTTTTACAATCTTAAAGGCCGGTTTAAAGGATTATTATTTATTTTAGGGATTCTCATCATCATCGTGATGCTGTTTTATAGTCAGCGCATCGTCAACGACCTGCGGGCTGAATCCCGAGAGATTCTGCTGTTTTATGCCCAGCTCTACGCTTCGGTGGCCACCACCGAATCCGACGCCAATTTAGATTTCATTTTCAATCAGATCATTCTGCGCACAAACTTCCCAATCGTGCTCACAGACTATGAAGGCCAGCCCAATGCCTGGCAGGGCATCGATGTGGACATCGACGACCGCTCAGAAGAGGCCATCAAAAAAGTAAAAAGCATGATCGAGGTCATGAAAAAAGAGGCCGAGCCCATCCCATTAAAATATGAAGATATCATTCTGGGTTATCTTATTTATGGCGATTCCAAATTGATCAAACAATTGCAGATGCTACCGTATATTCAAATTTGTGTGGTGGGCCTGTTTATTCTGATCGGATTTTTTGGATTTCGCAGCATTCAGCGCAGCGAAGAGCAATTCATTTGGGTGGGTATGTCCAAAGAAACCGCCCATCAAATCGGCACCCCGTTGTCATCGATGATGGGCTGGATCGAGATTTTGAAATCGAAAACCAAAAGTAAAGAGAGCAGTAAAACGCTGGCCGAGATGGAAAAAGATATCGAACGCTTGAATAAAATCACCGCGCGCTTTTCGCAGATCGGTTCCAAAGCCGATTTGAAGAACGTCAAAATACATTTGGTGGTTTCCGAAGTGGTAAAATATTTTAAGCGCCGGCTGCCGCAGTGGGGTAAAAAAGTCAAGATCGTAGAAAATTTTGAAGTGGAACCCACGATGCCGCTGAACAAAGAACTGTTTGAATGGGTGCTCGAAAATTTATTGAAAAACGCTCTCGATGCCATCGAAAAAGCGACCGGTCAAATTACCCTTCATCTGAGTGAAAAGAAAAACGGCCGGCATAAATATGTTTTGGATATTTCGGACAACGGCCGCGGCATCGAGAATTCCAGAAAAAAGGATATTTTTAAACCGGGCTACAGCACGAAAAAACGCGGCTGGGGCCTGGGTTTAAGCCTGGCCAAACGCATCGTGGAAGATTACCACGGCGGCAAGCTGTTTGTAAAGGAAAGCAAATTGGGTGAGGGTACCACTATACGCATTTTGATTTGAATTAAATATATTAGTTGAAAATCAAAACACACATCCGTATTTTTTGACAGGAGGGGCCGGAAGACTATCAAATCTCATAAATCTGAAAACAGAATTGACTAAATAGTGTCCATCCATAATCGGCATTCCCGAGTGCTCCCTGCTTAAAACATGCAGGGACAAGCTCATCGGGAATCTCGTGCCTAACGGAACAAGGGATTCCTCCCGCTTAAAGATTGCAGGAATGACAAAAAAAAAGGCTCTTTACGGATGGACACTAAAAAATGAAATTTAGTCATCCGTTCAATCTGGTAAATCCTGTCCAACGATTGATCAAATAAATAAGCAAAAGACGCCTGAACTCTTTTAATAAATCGTTATACCAATAATGATCGAATTTCCGTTTGAAACCAGCCTCATCATTTATATCGCGGTCGTTTCCCTGGTTCTGGGTGTGCTGTCGTTTATCGGTTTGATATTTAAAAAGATCAAACGAACGGTACAGCGAATTCGTCGCAATCGTTTCGAGCGAGTCAGCTTCACCCGCAACATCTCACAATTCACGCTCACATTTCTCTGGATCGCGGTGTCGGCGGCGGTGCTCTTTCTGGCGGCTTTCATTCAATCCTACCAAAAGTTTACTCGAAACGTGCTGGTGGCGGAAGTGCGCTGCATTCCTCTGGCCGACAGCGAAAACTCCCTCTATCTGCAATACACGCCCGTAAAAGACGGTAAACTGCAAACGCCTCAGACCTTTCTTTTAAACGGCGATCAGTGGGCGCTGGAAGGGCAGATTCTGAAATGGGACGATTGGTTGAATTTCTTTGGCGTGCACACCATGTTTAAAATGACCCGGGTGCGCGGCCGATACGTCAATTTTCAGGATGAGATTGACAACCCTCCCAGCGTTTACAGCCTGGTGGAGCACGAGGAAGATCCGCAATGGCGCTGGCTGTTTAAATACGGTCATAAAATCCGCTTCGTCACCGCGGTGTATGGCAACACGGTTTTTACTTATCCTTCCACAAATCAGGTATATGAAATATTTGTGAGCACTTCCGGCTTCATGGCCAAAGTCAGGGAAGAATATGACAATTGAAATCAAAAATCTCTCTCCTTGCAGAGAGATTAAGAGCGGTGTCCGGGGAGTCGTTGAAATAAGCCATAGTCAGGACTGCCAAAAAAACCAAACCGCTCTGCAATTTAATTTTTTTAACTGTAGATTAAAAGGAAATAACAGATGTGTTTAACAAGCAAGAATACCAAAGCGCGGTCTCTAATCGTCTGTTTGATTTTGAGCTATTTCATCATGGGAGAACTGCGGGCGCAATCCCAGCAGCCCGCCCAACCGACACGCAAGGTTCTGTTAGCTGCCGCCCGTGACCTCATCGATTCCACTCGTTTTTGTGTACTGATCACCCTTGACGAGCAGGGGCAACCGCAAGCGCGCGCTATGGATCCCTTTCCACCGGAAGAAGGAATGGTGATCTGGTTTGGTACAAATCGACAAAGCCGCAAAGTCAAACAGATCCGCAACGACCCGCGGGTCACTGTTTTTTATCTCGACCCGAGCGGCGCAGGTTACGTCACCATCATCGGCACCGCCAAACTGGTCAACGATGTCGCTGAAAAAGCCAAACGTTGGAAGAAGAACTGGAAGGCGTATTATAAGGACAAGCGGGAAAGCTATCTGCTGATTCAGGTCATTCCGAATAAACTCGAAGTGGTCAATTACCGACAAAACATTACGGGCGACCCGGTGACCTGGCGCGCGCCGGTGGTGGAGTTTAAAGCTACCGAAACCAAGAAATGAGCGTGCGGGTTATTAGGGCTGAGTAAATGTAAACCTTAAAATTTATTGGGCTAACTATTCGTTTTCAGTTAAGCAACTGGGTAAAAAACTCGACACATCAACTAAAAACTAACCAATAGTATTTGAAATTTATGTAAATCTAAAATACGAATCGTGGTAAAGTCAGTTGCAAAACCTACGGCTACGATCATTCTGTAAGAAACTTTTAAATCGGCACTTTGGCTTCAATCAATAACGATGCCTCCTGCTTGTGCTGCAAGACCGAATCGGCGTTATCTAACAAACCTTCGAATCTCCGGTACGAAATGGGGGGAAACTTTTGTCAATTTAGTGCCATTTTCCACACAGACTGAATATTGGGGAACGTGATTGAAACCACTAGCTGCGAAATTATTAGCTGATTAAAAAATACGGACGATTTGGTTGTTTTTTTTCTTGCATTTCCAGTAATTATTAAGTATTATAATTTATGACAAAGGGGTGAAATCTGATACAACTAAGCTAAACTGACATTTTCAGAATTTCGCATGGTAAAAGTTTGAATGTCTCTCCGAGAATCCAGCCTGAGCACCCTTAACGCCTTTTTAATATAATGACTGTGAGCGGTCTTCGGTAACAACCGAAGCCTGATCGCTCCTGACATCGATAAATCCTTTCACATTATAGAATCCATTCTGATATTTTCAAAGAGACTCAGAATAGATTTTCATATAGAATCGTTAACACCCTTTTAATAAAATAATAATTTGTTCGACGAACGTCGTTAACGTTTTTACGTGAGCTCAAAATGGCTGCGTTGATTTGGAGTTCCGCTTAGAATTACGTGCTGCGCCGCAAGCGAAATGAAATCAGCCTTTCGTTTGAGCGATTTGTATAAAGTGTTTACTACCAGTTCGTATTTGCCCTGTTTGCTGCTTTTGTACAACATCGAGGAACTGCTCTGTGTCCATCGCGTTTGAACAAAGAATCGAAGTAGGTCCGTGGCTGGAAGTCGGCCACCGACTAG
>JBHHXN010000088.1:0-20998 GCA_046757025.1 bacterium | reverse complement strand
GAGAAAAAAGAACCTAAACAGAGGAGATAAATTATGCCAAATGCCTTTAGTATCAAAAATCTGGTTAAGACCTTTCCAGACTTTCAACTGGGTCCGTTAAATTTGGAATTAGCGCCCGGCACCGTGCTTGGTTACATCGGGCCCAACGGCTCCGGCAAAACCACCACCATGCACTGTCTGGTGGGACTTCTCAAAGCTGACAGCGGGGAGATGGAAATATTTGGCCGGAGAAACGATCCCAATAAGCCCGCCTGGAAGTTTGACATCGGGTATGTGGGAGACGTGCATGTTTTCTATGAAAACTGGTCCGGCGAGAAAAATCTGAAATTTCTTTCCCAGTTTTATCCGAATTGGTCTGACCGGCTGGTGCAGGAGCTGGCCGAACGATTTGTCATTCCCTTGCACAAAAAAGCAAAGGAGCTTTCAGGCGGGAACCGGGTGAAGCTGTCCTTGATTTCGGCTCTGGCGCACTCACCCAGATTGCTGCTGCTGGACGAGCCCACCGCCGGCCTGGATCCGGTGGTGCGCACCGAAGTGCTGGATGTGCTGTTTCAGGTGCTGGAAGATGGCGAGCGTGCCATTTTTTACTCCACGCACATTTTGTCGGATATCAGCCGCCTGGCCGACGACTTGGCGTTTCTGGACAACGGCAGGATCAAGCTGCGATCCGGCATAAATGACTTGACGGACCAGTGGCGAAAAATCTCTTTCCGTTTTACGGAAAATAATGTAAGGTTAGACGCCATTGTGAGCCATCAGCATGAAGGCAACGATCACCAGGTCATCAGTTCCAATCGCGAGATCACCTTGAAGCAACTTGCCGATCTGGGAATTGAAAACGTTCAGGAAAGCCGCCTGACCATCGATGAAATCGCCGTGCAGATACTTAAAGAGGGAGGCAGAATGCCTTTGAAGATATGAAAATTAGAAATCAAAATAATGAACCTGCCTTGAGAGGTCAATCATGTGGCAAATCCTGAAAGCGGAATTCATTTATAATAAATTCATGGTGAGTTTTGCTTATACTATTGCAATTATATATCTGTTTCTTGACAGGACTGGAAATATCGAACCAGACATAGAGGGGATTTATGGCTTCTCGGTCATCACTTCGGTAATACTTGTCGTTTCTGCTATCATTATGGGCATACAAAGCGATAACGAAAAGCGGGACCGATATTTCCTTCGTTTACCGGTTACGCTAAAACAGATCAGTCGTGTTCGTTTAATGTCTTTGATTCTGTTTCAATCAGGCATGGTATTTCTATGGGGAGTCGTCTTTTTTCTTGGACATTTGGGTCATGACAATCAGGCGATATGGTATATGTCTGCCATAAATGCGATTTTGTTGATCCTTATGAACTTTATTTTTCAGTTTCACGATTTGGGTTTTGGGCAGTTAAAAAAATATCGTATTATGTATGTTACTATTTTATTTATATTCATAATGAGTGGTGTAGTACTTATAGATAAAGGTTACTTAAAGCCTGAACATATAAGTTTTGGAAACAAAACTCAGAAAACATTTCTAGACGCTTTTATCTACAATTCTATTTGTGTGGGAATGTTTTACCTGAGCCATCATTTCTTTTTGCACCGTAAATCTTACCAATCGTGAATTGATTGAGCTATGTGGAGAATGATTAAATCAGAATTGAATTACAATCGAAAGGCGCTGTGTCTGGCCACATTTGTCACAATCGGCATCTGGTTGCTGTATCTCATCGACCGGGCGGGTTTGTACACGATTTTCGGGATGCCATTAGTCTTGTGTTTTGCCGCGCTATTTGGCCGTGACGCCAAAGAAACACGCACACGACAGCACTTCTGTTTACCCGTGTCAAGCAGAACACAGAGCACCTTAAAAATGTTGTTATTTGTGGTGTTATTTAACATCATCATGATTTCAGCCTGGGCCACCCAGGCGATTGTTGAGCGTTCACAATTGGCAAATGATATCGCACCTTTTAGTGGATTGATGACCTTTTCAAGTCTGACTTTGATTTTTAGTTTTGGGTATCTAATCATGCAGGATGTACGTTTTGCTACAGTTAAGAAAAAGCTCTTTGTAGGCTTTATTTGATCTATTGGTTTAGCTTAACACTGTTCATGTCGGTCATATTTTTCGCTTTGATATATAATTGCAGCAACTCGCTGATACAAAGAATCCTTATGGACTCGTTTATGGGAGCGACTATCTTAACTTTTATCTGGATTGGATTGGTGTTTTTAAGAATGCGCACCTTTCAACGAAGACATTCATATTTAGAATAACGGAGTAAAAAATGTGGCAGATACTACGAGCAGAGTTTAATTATCATAAAAATATCTTGTTTGGAATCACGTTTATCGTTGTTTACGTAAAAATTATCGAAGCTATCGATCGGTTAAATTCCGCCTATTTTATCCTATTCATGATCTTGTACCTGTTCCCGCAAAACTGGTACAATTTTAGAAGTCGTGAGAAACGAGATTATTTTTTCCAAATCAATCCGCTGCCAGCCCTCCAAATTGGGGTAGTACGAATCGCCATGATTTTCCCTTACTGTGCGACGGTGATATTTTTATCTGCTTTGATTCAGGCAATTTTGCCCTTACCACAACCATTCAATCCTCTCCCGTTAATTTTGGTTTCCGCATGTCTGATTTTGGGATTTTCCATTGTTTACGAGTTGAATGAATTATCTGGGGACTTTTTCAGAAAAATAGGAATTACACGCAATCGATTGAGAATGGCATGTATGGTGATATTTCTGGGATTGAATCTTCTTGGTCTCCTGGTGATGGTGCAAACCTATCAAGCCGGTCGGCCGACAGCTTGGTTAGAAAGCCTGATTGAATTCGTAAATAACAGCCACCCGCTTATCACTACCTATGGTAAAGTTACGTTTTTAATTGTGATTTCGGCAGTGGCAGCATTTCCGGTGTGGACATTTGGCAAGCGGCGATTTTATGTTTGATAGGTGAGAGAGATGCTAAAAATAATCATAGCGGAGATTCGTTATAACCAAAAGTTGATTTTTGGATGTTTCAGCTTCATCCTGTTAGTGGGTTGTTATGAACTTGCCATTTCGGAAATTAGAATCGGCTATACTTTGATCGCCAGTTACATGCTGACCGTTTTCTGGAATATTCACCGGAACAGAGAAAAACGGGATTATCAAGTCACGCGTTTACCCCTTTCTAACCGACAATTGGCGCTGGCGCGGCTCGTCATAATTGTACTGGCCTGTCTGAGTGTTAGTATGATTTATTTCATAATTTATTTATTATTCAATTTTCGAATTCCGCAGGAGCCGATAAAATTGATCGCTTATCCCGGCATCATCCTGGTCGGTTTTACCATTTATTTTGTGATACGAGATTTGTGGCGTGATTCCTTTAAAGTCTTGTTTTTGCATAAAAGTTCTAAAATCAGGGGCGTGGTCATCGTTATGGTCCTGGTGGTTAATGTTCTGACCATTTATGCTTTCGTCCTCACCGTGCTGCAAAAAAATCTCGATAAAAATTTTTTGGTGGTGATTCACTATCTCGACAAAATAAATTTATTGGCAGAACCGCCGGCAACGGAATTTCAGTTAATCATTTTTGTGCTCGCCAGCTTTGTACTGGCTTTCACGACTGTATTCAGCTTTGGCTGGCGCAAGTCTTATCTTGGGTAAGTGTGAGGTAGATAATTGAATTTGTTTGATTATTCAAAACAAGGTTAAAAAGATCGAATTTATGTGGAAGCTACTAAAGTCAGAAATTGAATACCAGAAGTTGGGTCTCCTGCTGGGAATTTTGTTTGTTCTCTTCGCGGCCATTGGCGTTCTGCGCTGGGGATGGACATCGGTCAACCGGGATGTTCCCGGGTTGAGCACCATTATGGTGACTACGAATATCGTAATATTGTTTTTTAGAATACTCAGAATGATAAAGGAAAAATCCGACCGCGTCTATATTCAGTTACCGCAGTCACTCCAGAACATTGCCTGGATGCGACTGTTATTCATCCTTACTTTTTGGCTGGCCTCGTCAGGCATTTTCTGGATTGCTCTGACAATTATTCGACCGCAAGCCATTCATGTTTCTATCGTTTGGTATCTGTTGTCGGTAACGGGTCTCATGATGGCAGCCAATGCTTTTCCTTTTATTCACCGCGATTTAAGATTTTATTTGACAGGAAAATATCAGTTGCTCATTTTAACTGCCATTTATGTGGTCGTCCTGATGTCGGTTACGCTTTTCTTTAGCGTATCAGCAATTTCACGTTATTTCCCATTTAACCCGCTTGAACCTGTTGCTCAGCTAAAAATGTACTTTGATCATTTTGCCTGGAAGCCGCTGGGATCATTATTTTTTCTACTAACTGGTGCAGGCTTAACACTCTCAAATCTTTATATTTTTAATCAACGTAGATCATACCTTGAATAGGAGTAATATTTATGTGGCGTATCTTAAAAGCCGAACTGTTGTATGTTTATAAAAACATCGTTTTAGTTTTAGCGATAATCATTCCGGGTATGCTGTTTTATTTTCGCATCAGCGAAACCGCCGGCGTCAACACTATGGTCTTTCCTCTCACCATTGCCACAATTTTACAATTGGTGATTTTCTGGATTATTGAGAAACGCAACCGGCAAGTGGTGATTTTGCCCATTTCTATTCGTCAACTCGCGGTATCGCGATTGCTGTTGTTTCTTTTACCCTGTGTGTGGTATTTTGGCATTTATTTTTTACTGTATTTTTTTCTTAAAAATGTCAGTCCGAGATGGCAGCACGATATTTATGATCTTTTAATGTTTTTGGGTTTGATTCTGTTTGGCTGCTCTATTTATTTTGTGCTGTTGGATTTGCTGCATTCATGGTTGAATAAATTTAATAGTGTCGAATTCGATCTGGTGATATTTATCATTTTGATCTCGACTATCCTGCTGGGAATTCCACTGGGGCTGGCTTCCGTTTGGGAGACAACTGGAAAGATTATTCGAGTTATGTGTTTAGGGGCCGGCATAGTACTATTGTATCCCGCTGTAAAAACGTTCGAAACACGAAAATCTTACATCGATTAATGCGCTCGGCAAAGGAGGCTGTAGCTTGCTCGGCGTAAAATTTTATTTGAATGAATAATCAAGAAAGGCGTAAAAAAGCGTAGAACAGTTGGCTTTATATTTTAACCATTAAAATGGATGAGTGTAAATATGAAAGTACTCGAAGTTGAAAAGATCTGTAAAAGTTTTGGAGATTTTAAAGCTGTGGATGAAGTGTCTTTTGCCATCGAAGCAGGCACAATTTTCGGTCTAATCGGTCCCAACGGCGCGGGCAAAACCACCACTCTCCGCATGATCATGAACATCATCATTCCGGATAGCGGACAAATCGCTGTTTTAGGCGATTCGAATCCGGTGAGCGCAAATGACCACGTGGGCTATCTACCGGAAGAAAGAGGCCTTTACCGCAAAATGAAAGTGGGGGAACTGCTGCTGTTTCTGGCCAGACTGAAATCTATGGAAAGGTCGGAGGCGAAAAAGCAAATCGACTTGTGGCTGGAAAAATTTGAACTGATGGCCTGGAAAAGCAAAAAGATCGAAGAGCTTTCCAAGGGTATGCAGCAGAAAATACAGTATATCGGAACGGTGCTGCACCGCCCAAAGTTGTTGATTTTAGATGAGCCCTTCGGTGGTCTCGATCCCATCAACACCAATCTCATCAAAGATGCTATGCTTGAGCTCAAAGCCGACGGTACCACCCTCATTTTTTCAACGCACGTTATGGAGAGCGCTGAAAAACTGTGCGAAGACATATTTCTCATAAATAACGGACAGAAAGTGTTGTCAGGTAAATTGAGCGATGTCAAAGCCGGTTTCGGCAGCCATCATGTGCTCATTGAGTTTGACGGCAGCGATGCGTTTTTGAGTCAGTCGCGGCAAATTAAAAAAGCAGACAAATTTGGCAATACGGCTGAGGTGGAATTAACAGAAAATGCCGACACCCAGCAGCTTTTACGAGAAGCCATGCAGTCTGCAATCATTCATAAATTTGAAATCAAGGAGCCTTCATTGAATGAGATTTTTATTGAATCGGTGAATCAAACTAACTCGGGAGCCAATGGAAATGAATAAAAAAATATTAGCGGTCATCAGTCGGGAATACGTCACACGGGTGCGAACCAAAGGATTTATCATCGGCACCATGTTGTTCCCTTTGATTCTGGTTTTTGTTTTTGCCGGCATTTTTATTTTTGCAAAGTTTTTTCAACCCTCCACACGCCACTACTTTGTCGTGGATCAAACCGGTCGCATTTTCAGCGAATTTGTGCGAATGCTCCCGGATACGTTAAAAAACGGCCAACCAAAATATACCTTCACCCAAAAAATAGTACCCGATGATGAACTAGAAACCGCCATGTCGGATTATCAGGATTTGGTGCGGCAAAAAAAGATACACGGCTATCTGGTGATTCCACACGATATCGTGGATAGCCGCCAGGTGAAATATTCTGCCCGCAGCGTCAGCGATTTTGACGAGCAGCGCGACCTGCGAAACGCCTTGTCGCGCATTGTGGTTAATTACCGGTTAGAAAACATGGGACTCTCAGCCGAGAAAGTACGCCAGGAGATGTCCCTGGGACGCGTCAAGCTGGTGAGCAGTCAGGTTACGGAAACGGGTGAAATTAAAAAAAGCGGGGTTTCGAGCTTTGCCCTCACCTACATTCTGACCTACATATTGCTGCTCATGATCATGATTTACGGCCAGACCATGATGCGCAGCGTCATCGAAGAAAAGAGCCAGCGCATCACCGAAACCATCGTAGCGTCTCTGAAACCCGTGGAGCTCATGGTGGGCAAAATCATCGGCATCTGCGCCCTTGGGCTCACTCAGCTAACCATTATCAGTGTGTTTATTTATTTTGCTGTGCAGTATGGCGAGCCTTTGTTTGTGAAATTTGGAGTGACCGCGCCGGCTTTTCTGGAAATGATTCGACAGATTCATTTTTCACCCGTGGTGTTTGCGTTTCTCATCCTGTTCTTTTTGATGGGTTTCGTTTTCTTCTCGACCTTGTTTGCTGCAGTGGGCGCCATCGTCAGCACCGACGACGAAGGGCAGCAGTACCAGATGCCGCTCATTTTTTTAGTGATTATCGGTTATTTTATTATGTTCACGGTGATCAAAAATCCCGATACCACCATGGCATTCTGGGTGTCGCTGGTGCCGTTTTTTACTCCCATGGTGATGTTTGCCAGAATTGCCGTGAGCGATCCCATTCTTCCTTCGGGCGCCATTTTATCGCCTTTTACGATGATGATCTCCATCGTCATTATGATCTGGTTCGTAGCGAAAATTTATCGCGTGGGTATTTTGATGTACGGTAAAAAACCGTCTGTCAAAGAAGCCGTTAAATGGCTTCGCTATAAATGAAGGAAAACTGGATGGCTGCCATTTGGTTTAATAAAAACAATTGATGTAGTTAAAGGCGATAAAAAATGTGGAACCTTTTGAGGGCCGAAATCAATTACAATAAAATTTATCTTGTTCTGGGATATCTTCTTTACGTCACTTTATTTGCCATCGTGGCAGTATGGGGTAAGCCAGAACATTTTGTGCGGGATATCTCCATCGCGCTGTGGGCTGCCACGCTTTTTGGCCGTTTCAGTGGGGAATTTGAAAAAACCAAAAACAAACGGATACGTTATCATTTGCGGATACCGCTGACAACTTTCCAGATCGGTCTGTTGCGGCTGATATTCACGGTGGTGTACTGGCTGAGCATAGTGGGGTTGTTTTTTGCGAGTTTGCTGCTGGTCGAACCGACTGTGCCAGGTGTAAATGTGTTCTGGGCGTTGCTGCCTATCAACGGGTTAATTCTTCTCGGGTACGCCGGCTTTAGTATTTATCACGACTTGAAAAGCTGTTTCTTGCGGCAAAAGGATCGGATTGTGTTGCACGCCGTCTGGTTTTTGATGGGGTTTGCTGGTTATTTTTTGCTGTATTCTTATATGGATTTTCTGGGGCTGTTTAGCCGGTCTTTTTTAATCGATCGCCACGCCTTTGTACAGTTGTATTTTTCCGGAGCCGGCGTGCTGCTGATAAACCTCACGGCTGTGTGGCTATCCGGCTATAGCTTGTACATTTTTGTCCGCCGCAAATCGTATCTGGAGTAGGCGTCGCCAAATCGGGCAATGGCTCAATCACAGATTCAAACTGTGTTTGAGCCATTGGCGCGGTTTAAAAGGATGCTTCTTTTAAATTGCTCACAAACTGATGCACGTCCTTGAGCGGGTGCTTTAAAGGAATGCCGTCTCCGAGTTTGATGGTGCCGGGTAAAGTGAGCTCCTGCAGCTCTTTTTCAATTAGAGCATAATCCTCATATTTTACCGAACCATGGCCCTGACAGGAACCCAGGGTGGCTTCCATAATTTTGCCATCCTGAATTTTTAAATTCGCGCCTTTGAGGGTAAGCTCCAGAAGCACGTTGAATTTGATTTGTCCCAGCGCCACTTTGTTGATATACGGTTTCAAAACCGGCTGGTGCGTGGAGGTCAGTGTGTGCTCGGTTAAAGAAACGATCTGTGTTTCCCCTGGTGGATATTTTTCCGGGTCAAGAAATTTTGCCAGCTCATTGGATTGACTCCAGGCGCCAACCAGAATCGCCCGTAAATCTACATTCAGTAAATCGCTGAGCGGCCTTACCAACTGTTCAACGAGGCCTTTGCTGACGGGCACGCCTTTTAATTTTTTGGACCACTTCTGTTTGATGGCCTCGAAACCGCGGGATTGGGTTAATTGCGATACTTGCTTTTTTGAGAGGTCATCGATGACAAAAAATTGATTCAACGAAGTGAGGCTATTGGTCATGACAAATTCCTTTTCGGGATGAGTTGTTAAAATGAGTTTACTTGTGCTGAAAATTTTTTAAGAAACGGCAGTTACGTAGCGCCCGCCTTTGAGTTTTGCCTGTAGTTTGTCGAGCTCCTGCCATTTACCCGCTGCCGCCAATTTTGCCTGTTGCGGCCAGGAAGCGGGGTCGGCGATGGTGATGCCGGCTTGTTTTAAGATTTCGTGTAGTCGGGCCACATCGGTTGCAGATAACTGGGCAAAAGTCTGGATTTTCGACCCTTGCAGCAGCCCGGAAATTTTATGACCAATGCCTTCGATGCGTTTTAAATCATCGGCGGATTGCGGCTTTGGTTTCGTTTTCGCAACTGCCTTTAGGGGCTTTATTTTTTTAGATTTTTCCTGTGCAATCAAGGATCCCTGGTGCTGCATTTTTACTTTTCCGACATCCAGCAGCGGTTTTACGCGCAGCTCAAAAAGGACTTTAATCGGCTGACTTTCTTTGATGAGCTGCGAACCCAGATTTTTTTTGGGTTTAAATTGAACGACCGGTGCATTTGAGGATGTCGGCTGCTGAGATTTATTCAGATGAACACCGCGTTTTCTTATCGCTACGGCAGTACCGGGCACCGCCACCAGCAGCAAGGCGACTGCGGCGATGGGCAGCCACCACCAGGACTCAGACGCCGCAATTTTGACTGGCAGGATGGCTCGCACTGTCCGAATCAAACTCCGACCGCGACCAGCAACCGTTTCAAAAATGTTGCCGAATGGGGCATTTTCAAGGCTGGGCAGTTGCACCGTTGCTTCCCGAGTGGGCCTTAGCCAGGCTTCAAATTCCGCACCTTGGAACAGAGCTGCAAACGCCTGCTCACCCCCTGGCAACTTTTCGGCACCATGAATTTGAACTCGAATCAGATCAGCGGATTCTACGACAGAAATGTGTACCGGAAACTCTCGTCCGCCAATTTCAACGCTCGTAATTCGATGAGAAGGCAGAAAGTGGCTTCCGTGCAGCGCGAGCCAAATGACCTCCACGGAGTCAGTGGCGGGGGCCGTGACATGAAACAATATTGGAGGATTGCTTTGTTGAGGGCGCACGGAAGCCGATGGCAGTACGTCGATGCCGGGTAGCGGCCTATTCTCGTGAGTTCGATCGGTGATTTGGGAACCCTCGGGTTTCAGCCAGAATCGAAAACCGCTTCCGGAGACCTGCAGCGCGACTTCCTGGTGTCCCGCTATCATTTCGCTGGGAACGCGCACTTGCACGCGCATGACCTCATCCGACGGGGTCGTGTATTGCAGCACCTCTGCCTGCATGGAGCCGATTTGCACGGCTTCTACTTTTTCCACCGCCCGCAAATGGCTGCCTCGTAAAGTGATCTCCCCGACGGCGCCCGCTCGCACACGAACGGTCTCAACGGATTGTAAAACCGGCCGCGGACTTTGCGCAACAGCAGCCGCCTTCACTGAGCCGGATAATGGTATTTGAAAAAGCCGGGCATTTTCATCGTTGTTTGAAAAGCGAAATATTCCTTCAAAACGTCCCTCGGATTGGGCCGCCATCTGAATATAAAAAAAAGCACTGCTTCCTGAGCCAATTTGTTCGGGAAACGACCCCATCAGGCGAAAACCTGCTGGAATCTCCGGCCGGTTCAGGAGCAAAGGCTCCGCACCGATATTGTCGATTCTGAACCGTTTGCTAACAGGGGAACCCACCGTCGTTTCCTCAAACACGAGGCTCTGCGAGTTGCCGGACTGCAACAATTGGATGCCCATAAAGACCTCCATTTGCGGCCCGGCAGAAGCAAACGGGGAGGGGGCATTCAACCAACCTTCGAACATTTCGCCTGAAACCAGAATGGCGATTTTGTGACGACCCGGCTCAGCATCTTCAGGAATCAAAATCTGCACGCTAAGCTGTCTGTCGGATTCTTTTCTGAAAGACATGACTTCAGTATGCAAATCGCCAATTTTGACCGAGTCGATACGATTCACATGTTGAAAATTTAGCCCCTTCAAAGTGAGCCAGATTTTTTCGCCGGCCCGGGCTTTTTCCACCGTTTCAACTTTTCTCAAAACCGGTTGCGCAAACAGTTGGGGCTGTGCTGCCGGCCAGAGTTCGGCAAAAAACCTTCCAGCCAGGCAAAGCAAAATAAGTGTCATGCGACGTGTCATGGTAAACACTCCAAATTATTCAAAAAATGTGTACAACAAACGGAATAAGGAACCTACTGATCCGTGCTGGTCTTTGTCTGTGCTCCTTGATCTTTCCGCACAGATTGAAAATACTCATGTGTTTGTTGCAGTACCCGCAGATAATTGTCCTTAATTTTGTCGATGGTGGCGAAATCCACGTGGTCTCTGTCCAGCTCGATGTAATTCAACTTTACCTTGAGCAGCTCCAGTTTGTCAACGGTGTCTTTGTATTTAATGGACAGCTCGTTAAAATCGAAGAAGGCCGAGATGCCGGCAACTACACCGGTGCAAGCTGAAATCACCAGAGCGATGTTTTTGAAGATCGTCGCCGGCTCCAGATTCAATCCCAGAAGGATGGTGACGATGGCCGAAAAAGTCAACGCCAGCATTTTCACAATGTAGCCGAATTTGCTGTTGCGTCTTTGTTTTTTGTTGAATTTCCGGATAGCGCTTTCTATTTCTTTTTTTATGAAATCAATTTTAACTTCCAGGATTTTGCCATTTGTTGGCGAACCGATTGCGTTTGCTGCGGCCGGCGTCTTTTTTACCGCTTTGTCAGCAGTTTTTGCTTCAACAACAGAATGGTCATTGTTCATATTGTCCTCCGCATTTTATCTTTTTGTGAAGTATTTTTCTTTACCAAAGGCGAGTAGAAATTAATCGTTTCGGATGCAATTTTCAGATTTGTCTTATGATTAATTCCCGTCACCTCGAGGGAAGTCGGGGTGTAACCGAATTTTTTCAATTTCATCACTTACAGTTGACATTCAGAACGGCATCCGGTCTCTCGCATTTCACCGAGCTGCCATACCTCAATCAAGCAGGGTAAAGGTAAGAGAGTTGGGTCAGGTGGATGAATGCAGAGTATCGGTTCGCACCCGGAGTTTTTCAGAGCAAATCAAATTGCCAGAAAAAGGTCTTTCTATCCAGTTTTATGCCAGCTCATTTCGGATCAAATCAGCTTCCATTCTGCGACGTTTACGGATGCCTTCCAGCCGGTGGTCTTGCTGCATGGCGCCGATGACATCTGCAACCTGTGCCCAGTTTTTGCTGGCAAGGGGCTGATTGAGTCCCTCCAGCGCCTGGTTGCGAGCCCCGCGGTTGTAGGCAATAGAAAGCAAAGCGGTCTGCACCGAAGGCAGCGTGTCGGAATCCGCCAGAGCAGGAAAACGATTTGAAATGGCCTGCCAGTAGGGTTCGATCACCAACGGAAAAACGGCGTCTGCTTGCTCTCGGTTTATGCGAATGGTTTGCAGTACGGCATTCCCTTCCAAAGCGGATTTAGCATCTTTCCCTTTAATGCCGAAAACCGTTTCTGCGGCGGTCATTTGTTCGGAATTTAAAAAATCTTTGTAAGCGGTTTTGATCATTTCCGGACGGGCGTGTCCCAAATCCACCCCGGGGTCGAAAGTGACGCCGGAAGCGCCGCCGGGCCAGTAAGCTTTTCCGGCATGCCCTTCACGTGCATGAATCCAGCTCAAATTGCCCCGGAAGCCATCCAGCGAGGCGGAAGCGCCGCCATTATTAGACGCCTCGTCTGCGCCGGTAAGCGCCTGCCAGGTTTGGCTGCCCACCACTCCGTCGGCCTCCAGACTGTGCTGCGATTGAAAACTGCGCACGGCGTTTTGCGTGCCTTGACCAAACAGGCCGTCCGCTGCCACATCGAAACCGGCTTTTTGCAGGGCTTTTTGTAACCTTTTAACCTCATCGCGCTGATGAGGCGATGTATCGTTAAATCCATCTCGGAATTTCAAGACTGAATTTGGCATAATCATTCCTCCATGTATTTTGATTTTTGTCCTGAATTAATTACTTATGGTTTGTCAATTCGTTGGATGAGTTGCTTGAGTTTTTCAACTCTCTTTTCCGTCATTTCTGCCAGCGTCAGTTGATAAATCAGGGGATACATGCTGCCGTCTTCTTCCTCGCTGGCTTCAAACTCCGCGCTTTTATCCCGGAAAAAGATCCATGCGCGCTGAACTGCTTGCAGTTTTATTTGGCGACGTTCACTCAATTTTGACTTGAGCAGTTTGTAAACTAGATTCAGGTCGGCATCGGCCTTTTCGTAACGCACTTGCAGACATTCCTGCATCTCCAGGGTAGTTGTGGCTTCTGCACAGGGATCCGATGACGGGGGTTCCTGGGCAAAGCCCACTTCAAGGGCCGTTGCCAAAAAAATAAATATGACAAATAAATTTCTATTAGTCATTTTAACCTTTCTTTCAGTGGATTCGATTGCATGGTTGGACCAGCTATTTTTACCGATCTTCGCAATCGCACTAAATGGTCTAAGTGAGGGGAATGAAATTAAAACAACGGAAGTTTGTCATGGGGCACAAAACGTCACCCGGTCATCACTTTGAAAAATCACCGCTTCAAAATTCTGTTCTGTGATGGAGACTACAAATTACAGGACTTGAGAAAAAGGCATCGGTTGGTGCCTGCCAAATGATGGAGTTCGATAATTTGAGGTAATCAATTTAAGATGAAGCAATTTGTAGATTTGAATTTATATTTAAATGAACCATCGGGATTGATATCCTCATGGCCATTCTCACAATCAAGAACAGGAGTCTCGCCACTCCCCAGCTATTTAAAATAAAAGATTTGACGACTAAGAAAAGCCGTTTTATTTTGAGAACAAAGTCAAATAATGTGTCTCTAAAAAACGTCACCCTTGATAAAAATACAAAAAATTCTGCGAATGTCAAGTTTTTTCTGAGATTTTCGCAAAATTGAAATTGGCAAGGTTTTATTAGAATGCAATTTTATTTGGCAAATAGTTGCGGGGGAATTGAGCTGTGCGAGCTTTTCGACTGGGTTAGACAGTATGGCTGCATCAGCAAAAAAATGCGCACTTCGAATGTCATGGTGATAACACCTTTGACACTGTTCGAGGCGAGTTTCGAGTCGAATTGTCCTGAACCAAGAAGGATTTGTTATTATCAATGATCGTGGCCAAAGAGGCATTTTTCGGCTCATTGAGCGCGCCGAATTCGCAGCCTGTGTATTTTATTTTTTATCCCGGAATATCCCGCCGATTAAATTGCCGCACACTGATGAACAGGCTAATAGCAATTAAGCCTGAGAGTACGCAAACATTCATTCCGAAGCTTTGCTGTCCAAACATCAACTTCTGTGGTTGGTAGTAGCTGAAAAAATTGAACGGTTGCGTAAACTTGAGTCCGTCCCAAAGGGTGCTGAACAGGTAAAGGAAGAAAAACAAAAACGTCACTCCGGCGCTTTGCATGCCGATTTTACTGCCTTCGCCGCTGAAGGTGGCCATCAGCAAGGTGTAGCTCATGATGAAAACGAAAAGCATCCAGAGGTTGGCGGCGATTTGCAGCATTTTTATGAGCAAAGCGCCCGAGAGGTTGTCGGTGGCGGCAAGTGCAGAGAGGGATCCCAGCAGGCCGCCGCTTATGATTCCCAGCAGCAAAACGCCGCCGGAAAACCAGAGCCACAGAAGTAGCCGAGTGCGCTCAAAGGGTTGGGCCAGCATGAGTTCCAGGGTGCCGCTTTCGATTTCGCCGGCGATGTGGCGATTGGGAATGTGAATGGCGCTGATAGCCAACAAAGCCAGCACAAATGGATGGTTAAGGCCAAAAGCCGCCGCCCCTTTAACCGAAAAGCTGACTAAAAACGATTCGTTGATAAACTCCTGAAAACGCTGCGGTAACTGCTCAAATAATAAAGTGATGATGGAGGCAGTATCGACGGTAGAAATCAAGGCAATGATCACCGCCTGCAATGCGCCGATTACCAGGGCGCCGAACAAGAGAAAGCCGCGGTGATTTTTCAGAATAAACAGGGGATAAGCCAGCCTATTCACTTTCGTCGCTCCGGTAAAACGTCATGAAAATTTCTTCAAGGTCCGGCTCTGGAAAAGTTAGATCTTCAATGGGTAGGGTGGCCAACTTTTTGAGCAAATCTTCGAACGGACCTTGCACCAGGAATTCGTAATCCAAATCATGATTTTTGAGCAATTGCGCCGCCGGCAAGCGCAGGTCGGCCACGGCTTCACGCAATTTAAATTTAAGCCGCCGCACCCTTTTTTTTCTCAAACTTGCCAGGGTTTCAAGCGCCACCAATTCGCCGCGGCGGATGATGGCCACCCGCTGACAAATTTTCTCCACTTCCGGCAAATTGTGAGAAGAGAAAAAAATCGTTTGCCCCTGCTTTTGCGACGATTGCACCAACTCATAAAACGCTTCCTGCATTAAAGGATCCAGCCCGATGGTGGGTTCATCTAAAATGAGTAAAGGCGGCTGGTGCATAAAAGCCTGTACGATGCCCAGTTTCTGACGGGTGCCGTGCGATAAATGCTTTATCTTGTGATTAAGATCAGATTTTGAGAGTTGAAAACGATCGAACAGCAGCGCCAGCATCGGGGCAGCGCTGTTTCTGAGATTCGCTAATAGTCGTAAAAATTCGTTGCCACTCAGGTGCCCGTAAACAGAAAAAGTGCCGGGCAAATAACCGCATTTTTGGCGAATCGCCATAGAATGCCTGCGGATATCCTGCCCAAACAGATGTGCCCTCCCGCTGGTGGGGCGCAGCAAGTCCAGTAAAAGACGAATGGTGGTGGTTTTGCCGGCGCCGTTCGGCCCCAAAAAACCGAAGATTTCTCCATGCTTGACCGTGAAGCTCAGCTGATGAATGCCGACTATTTGACCGTAGTATTTGGTTAAATCCTCGACAGCGATGACGTCGTCCGAATCCATAGTGGCAGACGATTTCATTCAGATTCGGTAAAGGGAATCTGGTGATCGTTACACCAGGCAATGGCGATTTCACGGTAGGCTTGCTCCCGAAACTCGTGCCAGTCATCTACTACTCCGAATTCCTGTATTTTCTGTTTGAACCTCCTGAATGCACCTGTCCCTTTGATGGCATAGTACAGTTTTTCTCTCATGGTGTCGTCGGTAATGGACAAACAGAACTTCTCCATAATTTCGTAGTCGTTGATTTTAGAACGATTGGGAAGCTCAATATAGTCGTCCGTTTCATCCAGCGCGCGGGCGATTTTTACTTGTTCCTGCTGCCATTCAGGTAGGTCACTAAGAGGTTCATCTCTTTCACTGAGCAAAAAATCTTCTTCGGTGATGTTTATTATGTCGCCGGTTTTTTTATGGAGAAAAAGAGTGTTTTCTTCCCCCTGCATGTGCAATCCGTCGATGATATCGATTAACTTAATACTTGCTGCCATGGTTGTTCTTTCTTAATTTTAATGGTTCTGATTTAGTTAATTAAACCCTAAATTGAGCGATTTATGACCGAGGCAAGACGGTGCACTGGGGTGAGGAAAAAACACGCTGAAGAGCCTGTATGAAAACGTAACGCAAGCATCTTGCTTGCGAGAATAGATTGCAAAGAAAACAAGAACTTAGCTTAAATCGTAGATCTGTTTTCACAAACCAGTGGTTTGTTTTACCATGTTTTCACACAGTCTGTGAAGCGTGAACACCCTTAATTCTGAACACGAAACCCGTTTCTAGTAAAGCGATGCCTTCATTACCATTGCGGTCATTGCGAGGAGTCCCGATTTTTCATTAAATGTTACAATAATGAATATCGGGACGACGAAGCAATCTCTTTATTTTCAGAAAGTTAGGAGATTGCTTTCCCGAAAATCGGGAGTGCAATAATAATTAAGAACCGGTCTACTAAGGCTCTTCAGCGGTAAATCGATCAATTTAGGTAAACATCTTAAAAACATTACCTTATCAGAAATTCAAAGAATGCATTTTCCGAATAGTAAAAAATTATCGTTTTCTTTCGTTCTTTCAAAAAGAAATGTAACTTTCTTTTTTCTCAAATTCAACCATCATTTTAATCCGTAACTATTTTCTCCATCAACAACAAATCGGAAAGCGTGACCACGCGGTACCCCCGCTGTTGCAGCCGGGGAAGAATGTCTTCCAGAACACGAGCTGTGCGTTGACCGCGCGCCCCCCGGTCGTGCAGGATGATGATGGCACCCGGATACACGTTTTGCAGAATGTACTGTTTTGTAAACCACGCCCAGGGAATGCCGGTGTCGAGAGGGTAAAGGGTGCCGAGTACGCACTGATACTGGCGGGCTTCCACAATATCCAGCATGGAGGCGTTGTACAAGCCGCCTCCGGGTCGAAACCAGCGGATAGCGGCAAACTCTCCCAACACCGAATCTGCAGCAAAAAATTTTTGTTGAAATTCTTCTAAAGGCAGCCCGATGCTGGTTTCATCTTGCGTTAAATGGTTGCCGATCTCATGACCTGCCTGGATCATTTGCCGGACCAGGTTTTTATTTTGCACGACCTGCTCGGTGAGCACGAAAAAAGTGGCCCGCGCCTGAAAGCGCTTGAGTACCGTGAGGATTTGCGGCGTGGTGGCGGCATCTGGACCGTCATCGATGGTGAGCGCCAGTAGCGGTTGGCTGGTTTCGATATCAAAGATACAGCCGGGATAAGTGTAGGCGATGCGTTTTGCAATTGCACGTAAAACACAGGAAAAGTTGCTGATTAAAATGACGGCTGCTGTTAAAAAAATGACGCCCGGTAAAATCAGTTTCCGGGCGCAATAACGGAGAATCCATCGGATTAAACCAGACTTCATAATGGCAAGCAATCAGGCGCTTTGTGTATGGTTTTGCTCTTTGATCACGGTCATGGCCGAAGCGATGATGCCGGCGACGTCAGATAGATTCGAGGGAATGATAATCGAATTATTGGTTTTAGCGAGGTTGCCAAATTCCGTAATATAGCGTTCAGCAACTCGAAGATTCACTGCGTTGATACCGCCTTCCTCGTTGATGGCCGCGGCAATCTCTCGAATACCTTTGGCTGTGGCTTCGGCTACTTTCTCGATTTCCGCTGCCCGGCCTTCGGCCTCGTTGATGCGTTTTTGTTTCTCTCCTTCGGAACGCGCGATCAATTCCTGCCGGTCGCCTTCCGCACGATTGATTTTGGCTTGTTTGTCACCTTCAGATTCCGCAATGAGAGCTCTTTTTTCCCGCACAGCCCGCATTTGCTTTTCCATGGCGTCTTTGATGCTCTGCGGTGGAACAATGTTTTTTACTTCGTAGCGCGTCACCTTCACACCCCACGGGTCAGAAGCTTTATCCACCGCTTGCACGATGGCAGAGTTGATGGTTTCGCGCTCCTCAAAAGTCCTGTCCAGCTCGAGCTTACCGATCACACTTCTCATGGTAGTTTGTGCAAGCTGCGTGGAAGCGAACTGATAATTATTGATGCCATAGGAAGATTTGCGGGGATCGATGACCTGCAGATATAAAATACCGTCAACTTCTACTGAAATATTGTCTTTTGTAATACAGGTCTGCGGCGGCACGTCGATGGCCTGCTCTTTTAAAGTATGTTTGTAGGAAATCTGATCTAGAAATGGCACCATAATGTGCAATCCGGCTTCCAGGGTGCCGCTGTATTTACCCAATCGCTCGACGATGAATGCGGATTTTTGCGGCACGATTCGGATGGTTTTGAAAAAGGTGATCAGCGCAACGATGATGACGGCTAGTAAAAAAATGGTCCCTGCTTCCATGATAATCCTCCTTTATAAAGGTTTAACAATAAACGTGATGTTGTCTTTATCCACGATTTCCACAGTCGTTCCTGCGGGGATGGCTTCATCGGCTTCGGCATCCCAGTGACTGCCGTGAAATTCAACCCGGCCTTTTGATTTCGGGGTGATTTCCTGCACCACCACCGCTTTTTGACCAACAAACTCGTTGATGATTTCTGTTTCACCCGCTTCCAAATAACCGTGTTGTTGAAAAAGATTTTTAAACTTACCCCGCAGGGCGATCAAGGCAATCACAGACGAAAACAAAAAAATGAGCAATTGCATGTTTAAAGAAATGTCCACAAAAAAGCATGTTATGGCAACCAGCCACGCTCCAATTCCAAAGAAGATCACGATGATACCTGGATGGGCAAATTCCAGCAGTAGGAAAATCAGTCCGACTGCAATCCAGATGAATTCGGGTTTCAACCACTCTTTAATGGTATCCATTTTGATCCTTCCTTTGTTTAGTTGTGCATATTTTTTCTGATTTTAATAGATATGAAAAATGTTGAAATTGCCAACTTTGAAATCAGTTAACTTTGTGAAACACGCTTTTGACTTTGTTAAACTTGAAAAAGGTGAATATTCACATTTATGGCGTTGGGGTTTCATAACCTTGGCCGGGAAAGGATGGATTTAAGTGTCAATACGTGCCGAATGGGTGTGTGCATGAACCCCGTGGGAAAACCGTGACTCGACATCCCATGGTAGTTAGAGAACTTTTTTGAGACTGTCGAAAAAGTAAGTTTCAACTTCAAACTGAAGAAATTTTTGGGGATCACTTTATTGACCGTTTCGTTAGATGAAATGACCTTGATCAAAATGGCTGATTTTGAAGCGCATCAGCCGATCGGATACCATTGTTTCTAAAATACGTCAAAACGATTCCTGTTCATGCCAGCCCTCTGTCACCAACGAATCGATGATTTGCTGGCCGCGGTGGCGAAAGATGGGATGGGGCTGGAGCGACATTTCATCGGCCAGGCGCATGGCGACCCTGGCCGGCGGCTCACCGCTGGCCCGGCTAGCCCGAAACACTTTCAGGGTAGTCTGGTAAATGGAATGCTGCCATTCCTGCGATAGGTGCTTTTCGATATGCGGATCGTTTTTTACATAGCCATATTGTTCGTTGGCGCAATTGACGATGCCCATGCGGTTGGTTAAAAAGTCCGGCACGTACCAGATGCCCAGTTCAAACAACAAACGATCATCGCGTTCGGCATCTTCCAACTGATTGTTGGCGGCGCCGCAAATTATTTTGGCTTTCAATTGTGGGATGACTTCAGGGTTCAAAATGGCGCCCGTGGCGCAAGGCGCCAGTATGTCGCAGGCCTCGTGCAGAATGGAGTGGTCGCTGCGCGCCACCACCCGTGCATCCAGGATGGAGTGATTTAGTTTTTTCTGCCAATTCTCAACCAGGTTCGCATCGATATCGCAAGCTATGATTTTTTTGACTTTCTTTTCAGTTAGGTACTGAATGAGCGGACCGCCGACATTGCCCATGCCCTGAACCGCCACGATTTTGTCCCTCAAAGAATCTTCACCTATAAATTTAAGTGCCGCTTCCATGCCGCAAAGCACGCCTCTGGCGGTGGGAATGGAGGGATTGCCGCTGCCGCCGGATTCGGGAGGGATACAGGTAGTAAAACGGGTGCGCGAAAACACCTGCTGCATGTCAGAGACGTTCGTGCCGACGTCTTCGGCGGTGACGTAGCATCCGCGAATGGAGGTAACCAGGGCGCCGTAATCGCGGTAAATAGCGGCCCGCACTTCAGGGTCACGGTTGTCCGCGTCTGGATTTTGCGCCATGACGCCTTTACCGCCGCCCCACCAGAGTCCGGCCAGAGCGTTTTTTCGGGTCATGCCTTTGGACAACCGCAGACCGTCCCGCAGGTAATCTTCCAGCGTGTTATACTGCCAAAAGCGCACGCCGCCTGCTCCTTGACCGCGAACCGTGCGATGCACAAACGCTCCTTGCAGGGTGTCGTGGTGCTGGCTTATCTGGAAAAAAAGTCCTTCGTGCCGCATAAAGTCGCGCTGGTCTGTCTCGATGAATTCTGCAATGGCTTGCAGCTCAGGATGCGATGGGACGACTTTATTGGAGCCTGAATGGAAGACAAAATAGAAACGCCTGATTTTTTGCTTTTTGAGATAATCAACGAATTCTTGTGGGTGAATCCCCATAAAATTTTCGGTTGCAGCCATGGTTTTGAATTTTCTTTTTTTTAAGTTCAAAATTAGTTAGCCTGAAAAATTCTTAACGCAGCTTATAGCTACAAACAAATTCTATTCTCCACGCAAAGCCGCCAAGCTCGTCAAGAAAAGAACAAATATATTGATAACCATTGCCTTCTTGCGTGATCTTTTCTTTACACCCAAAACCAGCGATTGGCTTTACGCTTTTGGCTATTGGTAG